>JAYVFX010000869.1:0-3629 GCA_043772795.1 Deltaproteobacteria bacterium | reverse complement strand
CTTCCACCCGTCTTGCGCTTGGTCCTTGCGATAGCTCTCACGATAATCGGCATGGAAACCATGTGGAGTGTTAGGATACAGCACGATTTGTGACGGATTCTTCGCTGCTTGCAATGCCTTTTGCATCTGCTCAACCGAGTCGGCGGGGATTCCCGCATCCGCGCCTCCATACAGTCCGAGGACTGGCGCTTTGAGGGTCGCAACGAGGTCAAGCGGAGACTTGGGTGTGAGATCACTGGGTTGCCCCGCAAGTCGCCCGTACCACGCGACTCCTGCTTTCAGTCGCGCACTATGCGCTGCGTAAAGCCACACCACACGCCCACCCCAACAAAACCCGGTCATTACCAATTTATTCACATCGCCTTTGGTCGATTTTTCTACCCAGGTCACCGTCGCATCCAGGTCAGACATCACTTGCGCGTCCGGGACTTTCGCCACGACTTTACTGATGATCTCGTTGATGTCGGCAATCTGTGACACGTCGCCTTGTCGCGCATACAGCTCAGGCGCGATCGCCAGATACCCGAGCTTCGCGAAGCGGCGACAGATATCTTTGATATGTTCGTGGACGCCAAATATTTCCTGCACAACCAGCACGACCGGGAACGGTCCACCCTTGCTCGGCATCGCACGATAGGCAGGAATCTGTGCATCGGCGACCGGAATCTTCACCTCTCCAGCCTCAAGGCCAGCGGTATCGGTCGTAATCATCGTTTGTGCCGACACCGGACGGACGGCAAGTACAAATCCTACGGCAAGTGAGCTTAACACGAATTCACGTCGAGTGATATTTTGACTGGACAGCAATAGTCCATTTTTTTCGCGCATGACCTTTTCCTCCTTCTTGCTAACGAGCTATGTCAGTCCTCGACCCAGGCAAATGTCCGCGTCACCGCCCGCTTCCAATCGCGGTAGAGCTTCTCGCGCACGGTCGGGTCCATGTTTGGCACCCACTCTTTATCTTTGCCCCAATTCACGCGGAGATCATCGACAGTTCGCCATACTCCGACTGTGAGCCCAGCAGCGTAGGCCGCACCTAAAGCTGTTGTTTCGGTACAGGTGGGTCGGATCACCGGGACGCCCAGAATATCCGCCTGAAATTGCATGAGCAACTCATTGTTCACCATCCCACCATCGACGTTCATCACTTTCAGCGAAATACCAGCCTCCATATTCATCGCCTCAAGCACTTCACGCGTCTGCCACGCTGTCGCTTCAAGGACCGCACGGGCAATGTGGCCTTTCGTCGCGTAGCCGGTTAATCCGACAATGACTCCTCGTGCATCGCTTTTCCAGTACGGAGCAAACAAGCCAGAAAACGCTGGCACAAAGAAGACCCCCCCATTGTCGCTCACCGTCCGTGCCAAGGTTTCAATGTCGCTCGACCGCTCGATGAGGCCGAGGTTATCGCGTACCCAATGCACCAGCGCTCCCGCTATCGCAATCGATCCTTCGAGCGCGTACACCGGCGGCGTCCGACCAAGTTGATAGGCAACAGTGGTCAGTAAGCCCGCTGACGACGGCACGATCACCTGCCCCGTGTTCATCAACATAAAACAACCGGTGCCATACGTATTCTTCGCTTCTCCCGGAGAGAAGCACGTCTGACCAAAGAGCGCAGCTTGTTGGTCACCGAGATCCCCGGCAATGGGAATATCCTGCAGTGGAGGGCCACACAGACCATACGTCTCACTCGAAGAGAGGATCTCCGGTAACATCGCTCGCGGGATACCAAAAAGAGCGAGAATCTCCTCGTCCCATTCCAGGGTCTGCAAGTTCATGAGCATAGTCCGACTTGCGTTCGTCACATCAGTGACGTGCACGCCACCCTGCACGCCACCACTGAGATTCCACATGAGCCACGTATCAATGGTACCGAACAACGCGTCCCCCTTCTCAGCTTTCGCACGTGCTCCAGGGATATTTTCTAGAATCCAGGTCAGCTTCGGGCCAGAGAAATACGTCGCCAGCGGCAAGCCGACACGCGCACGCAGCCACGATTCTGCCCCTCGTGCAGCGACCCGTTTGCAGAGGTCGAGCGTCCGCGTATCCTGCCACACGATCGCGTTGCACAGAGGCTCTCCGGTCTTGCGGTCCCACACCACGGTCGTTTCCCGTTGGTTAGTAACACCGAGTGCGACAATGTCTTGGAGCGTCACTCGGTCTTGCCGAAGACCGGTAGCGATAACCTCTTCAACACACCGCCAGATTTCGAGGGGATCGTGTTCCACCCACCCAGGTTGCGGATAGATTTGTCGATGTTCTTTTTGCGCCGAGGTCACAATGTGTCCGGCGTGGTCGAACACGATGAAACGGGTGCTTGTGGTCCCTTGGTCAATAGCAGCAACGTAACGGGAGGGCATACTCATTCACCGATATGCAACAATCTCAAGCAAAGTACCATCCGGATCAAGGAAATACAGACAGTCGTGATCTCCCCAATCGATCGGCCCGTGGGTTGGTACACCATACGACTGGAACAGCTCGCGCGCGGTTTGCCAATCACTGCGACTGACCTTGAAGGCGTGATGCGCTTTACCGAGCGGGCTCTCGATCCGGTCCGTTACTCGTGGCGGCAGATCGCGCCGCTCGAACAGCGCGAGAGTGAGGTCTCCACAGCGAAGTAACGCTTGATGACGGCCAAACCGCTGGACAACAGTCAGCCCCAGGACTTCCGTATAAAAGCGTTCAGCCCGGTCGAGATCGGAAACATCGACGCCAAAGTGATCAAGGTGGAGCAATTGCATCCGTGCATCGTACACCAGCCGGTGTCAGGCGAGAAGGGTGGAAGAGCAAGCACTGGCCACACAATGGCGAAAGGACACGCAGAATGATACTGCTTGAGCGTGAAAGTTGTCTTACTGGGAGGAAGTAGCATGGAATTTCTCGTGATGGCTTACGATGGCAAAGACCCGGACGCAAAAGCGCGTCGGTTACGCGCACGACAGGCCCATCTCGATGGCGTACGCGGCATGAAAGAAGTAGGAACCTTTATTAATGGCGGTGCCATTCTGGACGATAATGGCGAAATGGTCGGCTCAACACTGTATATGGACTTTCCCTCACGTACGGCGCTTGACCAATGGCTAGCGAGTGACCCATATGTCACCGGCGGTGTGTGGGTCGATATCGAAGTGCGGCCGATTCGTTTAGCCTTCCGTTCGTAGTCCCATATCTGCTCGGATAGCTATAGAAGCGCTCCAGCAAGATATGGAGTGGGGAGCCAGAGCGCTTCGGTATCAGGTTCTCTCTCCCCTCGTGGGAGAGAGCCAGAGAGGGGGTAGGTGCGGCCTTCACCCTCTCCTGTGTCCTCTCCCCTCAAGGGAGAGGAGAAAACGAGAGATCCGGCACGATCCACATCTTGGTGTGTTTTCCCTATAGGCCTGTCATGCCAGCGCAAGCGGGCATCCAGGAAAGAGGCCGACAGTCGTGTTGGTGTGTTTTCTTTATAGAGATCTCTCCGACCCAACTCCTCAGAATGAACAAATTGTGACATCACTCACACCGATGTACTCTGGATAGGTCTGTTGTTCTTTCATTGTCCCTCCTCTTGTATACTGCCTACTCTACACACCGTCTCATTTGGTGGAATTTTGGAGCATCTCAATAGTTCTCCATCTCCGACCTCT
>JAYVFX010000868.1:0-4519 GCA_043772795.1 Deltaproteobacteria bacterium | reverse complement strand
TGCGGTGACGGGAATAATGGCTTTAGTCTGCAAGTGAACTGGAACGAGTTGGGGGAGGGGATTCATACTGTCCGAGCATTAGCGGATGGAGTCGAATTTGGTCGGGCGCAAGTTACTGTCGCAACGTTAGGACAAACCTACCTGCAAGGAGTGCAGGGAGAGTTCGTCGTGCAACCGTTTCCGCAAAGTGGGAAGCAAACCCGCATCCAGTGGCAAGAAAGTCGTCAAGTGTTTGTTTTATCGAACGGCGGAACCCCCGCCTCAGGAGGTGGGAGTCCGCGCGCAGACGCAAAACTAGAAGATCCGCAGCCTGGGTCATTCCAGAGTGGTATTGGTCTTGTACGTGGATGGGTATGTACCGCGAGTCGCGTGGATATTGAACTTGACGGTCGCGCCACGGTGCCAGCGGTATATGGCGAACCGCGCGGAGATACTCAAGCTGCGTGTGGTGATAGTAACAATGGGTTTAGCTATCAGGTGAACTGGAACGATGTCGGTGATGGTGCGCATACGGTGCGTGCGCTTGCTGATGGCGTCGAGCTTGGCCAAGCGACGTTCACTGTTGTCACCCTAGGGCTGGGATCGTTTCCTACCGGTCTGGTCGGCGACTTTACGGTGGCTAACTTTCCGCGGACTGGGAAACAGACGCAGGTGCAATGGCAGGAGAGCCAACAGAACTTTGTCATCACCGGATCGCGCTTTGCCGGGTTAGATGAAGGCTTGTGTACAACCCGCAGTGGCCTAGCTAACGATGGCAGTGGAGGCGCGGCCGATGTGAGCTGGGGCAATCCATGTTTGTTATCCGGTAATACCGCCGTCTTGCGGGTACAGCCGCGAAACACCGCCGCTTTGATTGAAGAGAGCGAGTCTCGTGAACAGCGAGACGCAGCGGATGGGACATTTTTTGCGTGCGCCGCCAACTTGACCATTCAGCAAGACGGCCAGACCTTTGGCCCGAGTGACTTCCGTCTTGTGGATTTTGCCGGCAATGAGGTCTGTCGTGACATTCCACGTGGCGGTGCGATCAATCTCCTTTTACAAGTGAATGCCCAATCTGATCTGAACTTCAATGCTCCGTTTACCATCTTGTATAACCGACAAGTCGTAGTAGATTTTCCTGCCTTGACACCGCCAGGAGCACCAAAAGTGACAGTGTCGGAGAAGGAACTTGTTTTTCCTATTGCTTCCCAAGTTGTAGCCGCCACAAGTCCGTCTGCGTCGCTCGCTGTCGATGATACTCATCTTGTACGCGACGCGCGGTCTCAAGCTGCGGGGAGTCAAGACAAGAGCTTCACGATAACCAATACCGGCGGCGGAACGTTACAAGGCGGTATGACCTTGATTGCGAGCGATTCTGGCCGCCAAGCCTTTCAGCTCATCTCTGGAGATGAAGTGAATCTCGGCGCTGGGCTCAGCCAGCTTGTCACCATTCGTTTTACGCCGGTGTCCACAACGCCGGTTGTCGGGAGTGTCCGTATTACGACGAATGGAGGAGTAAAAACTGTTCTACTCCGTGCGGTACAGAAAGATGAGCCTGTTGTTACCGCCTCGGCGACAAGCCTCAATTTTGGTGTTGTGCGGATCAACAGCTCGTCTGAGCGTTCGTTCACGGCGACGAATATAGGCAGCGGGACTCTCACTGGTAGTGTTGATCCTACCTCGAACAGCCCGTTTAGTGTTGTAGCGGGTGGAACATTGAATTTAGCGGCTGGGCAGAGCCAAACTGTCACCATACGATTGGTCCCCACACGCGTGGGAGTGTTGGACGATCGGGTGACATTGAATACGAACGGTGGAACGTTTGTCGTTCTTCTTGGGGCGACTGTTATCCGTCCGGTGAGTTTGTCGATAAGCCCGACGAAGATCGATTTTGGCACGGTGCAGCTACCGAACTCAGTGACCCAAACTTTCACAGTTACCAACACCGGCGGGGGGACCCTCACTGGTTCCGTGAGTGTGTCTAATGCGGGCTCAACGGCGCCGTTCAGTTTGCTCTCTGGCGGGTCCTTTAGTCTGGGTGCGAATCAGAGTCAAACTGTCACTCTCAGTTTCTCCTCCAAGACGCCAGGAACCTTTACTGGGACTGCCAGTGTCAGTTCCAACGGCGGGCCGGCGTCGGTCAGTCTCAGTGGGACGGCGGTGCAACCAGGACCAACGCTTTCGATCACGCCGACGTCTATTAATTTTGGGACGTTACCTAACAATCAGTGTAACTCACAAACATCCTCATTTCAGGTTAAGAATGTGGGCGGAGGAACACTGACTGGCACTGTGGCTTCCAGTCCTACTCCGACTTTTCTTATCTCCCCGAGATCTTTTAGTCTGGGTGCTGGAGAAAGTCAGCCAATAGCTGTTACCTGGATCCCCACCACTACTGGGACAGACACAGACTCTGCGAGTGTTACCTCGGACGGCGGGTCAGGGGGAGTAAGCTTGACAGGATCGTGTACGGTTATCATAAGCCGGTGAGGGAGCTAGGGTGGAGGATGGAGCGAACGATCCTGGTAATTTGTAGAGACGCGAGTTCTCGCGTCTCTACGTCAGGCGAACGTAACGACCGCCATCCTAACTTCTCCACGGCTCGACAATGATCTTGGCATGCCGTTCTGGGGAGGCGAGATCTTCAAAGGCTTGCGCCACTCCTTCAACTCCAACTTTCCCGGTGATTAACGGCTGCACAGGAACTCTGCCTTCGGCGATATTCTGTAGTGTGGCGGCAAATTCTTCGCGGGTGTAACCCAGGACAAATTGCAAGTTCAGCTCTTTATTGATCCCAAACATGGGCTCAATGTGATCCTTTTCCATGCAAACGCCAACGACTACGATCCGCGTGCCTGTTGGTGCTGCGACCATGATCTGATCGATCACTCCTGGAATACCGACACACTCAAATATGACTGCCGGGCGTAAGGCCGGACCAGTCGCCCACGGGGGAAGCGGTGGAGCTTTTTTCGGGTCGTCCCACACCGCAACTTGGCGCCAGTTCTCGTACGGGGATTGCTCGGCTGGGTTGACGACCACGTCCGCTCCCATTGCCACAGCTAGCTCTCGTCGGCGTGGTGAGAAATCTGCTGCGACGATGGGATGCACGCCCTTCAGTTGTAAGGCTGCGATCACAGACAGTCCGACCGGACCACAGCCAATGACCAGTGGCACGTCATCTTTCGCTAACCGGGCCATTTCGACTGCATGCAAACCAACCGCCATTGGTTCTGTTAACGCGGCATGGTCGGTTGAGAGGCCGTTCGGGACTTCCAGCAACAAACCCTCTGTGAGGCGCATGTATTCACCATAGCCTCCGGGGTTGTCGTTGGAATAGCCGACAGTCTCAACGCCAGTGGAACGGATGATCACTGGGAGAGAACAGGCGCGCGTACCGGCTTTGAGTCGTTGCTTTGTTGATGGTCCGTAATCGACGACCTCCACACAGAACTCGTGACCCATGACGATACCACGGGTGAGGTCCATCGAGAACACACCACCTGAACGCTGTGATACTTCTACTAGCTTCTCGGTGTGTTTCAGGGCGTGGAGGTCTGATCCACAAATGCCGCATGCCAGCGTTTTTACCAGAGCCTCGCCGGGTCCTGGTTCTGGTGTGGGAAGGGTTTCTACACTCAATTTGTGATTCTTCATTACGGCAGCGCGCATGATTATTTCTCCTGTCCTGCGGTTAGGCTAACTTCGGCAAGATCTTGTCGGTAAACGCTAGAAACGTTTCATGACTCAGTGGCGCACCGATAAGGTAATCGAGGTGAATCTCCTCGTGTAAGCGGGTGATCTGATCCAGCACGCGTTCTGCAGTGCCGTGAATAATGACGGAATCCACGTAACGTTGCACGGGATCGACCCCCATGTTGAACATGCTGGGATCGACATACGTCTTGAGCAACCACTGGGCCCCCTGTCGGGCAATGTCGCTCGCTTCCGCATCTGTATTGGCAATAGCGAGGAGACGGGACATAGGAATATCTCTACCCTCAGCGCTATAGCCATGATCAGTCAGTTGTTGGTGGTAGAAAGCGAGCTTCTGGCCGATCTCGGTATGCGTAGAATGTGGGTCCATAAGAATCGAGTGCCCAGCCGAGGCTGCCCATTTGAGTGCTGGTGGCGATCCTGCGGCCATCCAGACCGGGGGATGCGGTTGCTGGAGTGGTTTTGGGAGAACTTCAATGTTCTCGAACGAGAAGTATTTGCCCTTATAGGTGAGGCGATCATTGGTCCAGGCTTGCAGGACGATATCAACTACCTCGTGAAATCGTGCGGCGCTTTCTTCTTGTGGTACTTCAAATGCTTTGAACTCACGCGCATCGAATCCACGCCCAGCGCCCCATTTCACTCGCCCACCTGAGAGAATATCGAGCAGTGCAAGTTCTTCGGCTAACCGTAAGGGATGGTAAAACGCGGCGAGTGTAACGCCAGCGCCAATATGGAGCTTCTTCGTGCGTGCTGCTGCATACGTTCCAATCACTGGAATTGACGGACACACGCTGTAATCACTGAAATGGTGTTCCGTCAG
>JAYVFX010000867.1:0-6021 GCA_043772795.1 Deltaproteobacteria bacterium | reverse complement strand
CTACCGTTCGGTAAAACGAACGATCACCGTGAAGCCGGATGAGGAAACGGTAGTGGAATGTGATCTCACTCCCAGCTTCGGAAAAGCGATGATCCGTGTGTCGGAAGATGGTGTGAGGGTGCTGATCGACGGCAAAGATCGGGGCATGGCCGGGCGCAATACTCCTCTGCCGGTTGCGAATCTGACGCCAGGGAAGCACCGTATCGTCATCGTCAAACAAGGCTATGAACGGAGCGAGCGTCAGATTGTTATCACTGCTGGCGAGGAGACGGTCGAAGAATTCGAGCTGAAACTGAGACCTCCACTGGTACCTGAGCCTCAGCCACGGAGGCCAACAGTAACCCCACCTCCACATCCACCAGCACAGCCGGTGTGTACGAGAGATGTACGCAAGATGAAAGTGGCACCCGGCGTATACGAAATCGTAACCGCAACCGAGGTCTACGTGCGACCTCGCGAGGACAGCGAAGCACTCGAAACTTTAGAAGAAGGCGTACGTGTTGTTGTCGTGGGCATCTGTGGCGATTTTGTCGAGGTCCAACCCCAGCGCCGTCCCACGGAGCGTGTCTATGTCCGTCTGGCTGACCTTCGTCGCGTCCCAGCAAGGCGGGAAGGTTGACAAATGCGCGGTTTTCTTGCCAAGAACAACCAACGACGTTGAGCATTGAGTATCGTATGGGACGACAATCACTGTTACTGACTATTCATCGCGTTGGTGAGGAGAACCGTGTGACGTTGAGGGATTGGGCTGCAGAGAGTCCGATCATTCTCGAATATCCCATTACGGTGCCTGACATGCGGCTTCGGGAACTCAACCAGGCGTGTGAACGACTGGTTATGGAGAATCATCTCCGCCGCGCGGGTCAAATCCGGAAAGAAGAGATGCGCGCGGACACGCATGTGGTGATCGATGGAGGTGAGGTTCCGACCGAAGATATGAAGGTACTTGGACAACAGTTGTCGGCTCGTCTGTTGCCAAAGCCGATACAAGAGCGCTTACGTACCCTCCAACCAGGAGAGTTGGATCTCTCGGTTGATTCAAGCTTGGTTCACTTGCCGTGGGAGCTGTGTCATGACGGCCAGATGTTCCTGGCTCACAAATTTCATGTTGGCCGCCGTGTTATCTCGCCGCCCGGTGATGCTGACGTGCAGGATACGACATACCAACTACCATCCCCGGTTCGCGTGTTGGTAGTGATTGATCCGACAGAAACGCTGCCAGAGGCGATTCAAGAAGGGGAGGCGGTGTGTAAACTCCTGAGAGGAAATCCTGAGGTCACGGTCACACTGTTAGCCGGGAAACGGGTCCGTCAGGAGAAACTCCTGCAGGCGTTAGAAAAGTATGATGTCGTCCACTTTGCTGGTCATAGCGAGTACAACCCACTGGCATTGGAGAAAAGCGGCTGGAAGCTGGCCGATGGCGTGCTGGCATTTGCCGAGTTTCGTCGGCTTGCCCGACCGCCGCGGTTGGTCTTCTCGAATTCCTGCCAGGCTGGGGCAACTTCTCCTTGGCAGGATTCCTCACACGCTGTTGGTATTGGTAGCGCCTTTCTAATCGCAGGCGTGAAAAATTATATTGGTACGTTTTGGTCAGTGCATGACAAGGAGAGTCGCGGTTTTGCGACGGCTTTCTACCAAAGTCTTGTAGCTGGAGCTACGCTTGGGCAGGCACTCCAAGACGCGCGACAGACTTCAGAGCCGCAGCAAAATTGGCGGCAACTGACAGGGCTCAGTTATATGCTCTATGGCTCACCGTCAGCGCGATTGTGGCCGGGGAAGGAGAAGTCGGGAGAAAAAGAATTCAGCCGATCACGATCACCTCTCGTAGCAGTCGGGGCTGGAGTACTCACCCTCTGTGTTATTGCCGTGTTATTGGCTGTGTCTTACCGTCCTACTCATCTCCACCAGGAACAATCCCCCTCCTTCGCGCCCTCGCCGAAGGGACAAGTTGGCATAGTATCACCTATCCGTTTGGACGCGACAAAACTTTCTAATGGCGTTGTTACCCCACTGTTGGAGGGAGATTCTCTCACACAGAGAGATCGATATGTGATTACGGTAACCCCCGCTCAGAATCTTTTTTTGTATGTCGTGCAGCAGGATGCGTCCGGAAACATCACGCCGCTCTTTCCAGATCCCCAAGCGTGGCCTTCAGAACCCATTACACAGGGAACCCCTGTGCATGTTCCGGATGGAGATGAGAGGAAGGGACTCGAAGTAACCGGACCAGCAGGGGAAGAAGTCATTATCGCACTTGGTTCTGCCCAACGCCTACCTGGATTGGAGTCCCAACTTGAAGAGCTTGAAGTCGGTCGCGGGGCAAGGAGAGTACAACTGACTGCCTTAGAGGCAGCCCAAGCACGACAGGACGTGTATCAACAAACCTTGAAGTTCCAGAACAAAGTAGGAGTCGTTCAGTGAATAGTTCACGCATAGTGTGGCGTGAGGCCGGGAATGGAACGAGTCCTCTCACTCGGCCTCGCCTGATTGAGTACGCAGCGCATGACTGCATTCTGTTTTTTCGCCACGTGTACTTCCTCTCCTACGAGTCTGACCCCGCTCGCGCAGACCTCACAGAGCAGCGAATAGTGGGTGCCGCGCTGCCAAAGAGGCAGTGGGCCAACAGTCAGCCACGTCGAGAATTCGACGAGACGGCAGAATCCACGGTGTCGGCAATGAGCACAGTGCACGTAACGCGTTGGACCGTGATCAGTCGTAGTGCGGTGATTCCAATTGAAGTGCAAATCCATAATACCCCCCGTGTTTCTGGTCCCGATGCCGAACTTCATAACCGGCAGGAGTCGTTGTCACTGATAGACAAGGAGGAATCACGGTCGGATTTTTCTGCGCCAGAGCAAAACGACTCAGCCCAGCGTGGCGCGAGAGGGTGGGGTAGCTCGATAGATGCAACGGGAAGGAGGGAGACCGTGGCGGATGACTTTGATGTGATGCCGCTGATCCGTGCGTGTGTGGATACAGACGAGCAGAAGCGAAAAGAGGCTCGAAAACAGTTCCAAGAACTCTTTGGTGAGTCGATTTATAATTGGATGAGAAAAATCCCCACCAGGAACTTCCGCAAGCTCTCAGAAGACGAGGTGACTGAATTTTATCTGTGGCTGATGGACGATCGTCTGTTTCGTCGTATTCAAAACTTCAAAAATCGAAGCCCGTTTCCCGCCTACCTTATGAGCATCCTTTTTGTCGGTGCCCGGCGGCCTCCCATTCCTAGCCTCTTCCAGGAGTGGTTACGCGAACGGGCTGGCAAGGAGGAGCCTGACACCACATCCCTCGATGCAACCGAGGATTATGAAGACGGAGAGAACCACAGTCGACTTGAGAAACTCACAGACAAGGACGCTATATGGCCGACTGATCCAGAACCCCAAGAGTACACTGGACCCTACGCTGACTGCGCACGCGAGGTCTACTCCGCCTTACCACACCGTGACCAGTTGCTTCTGAAACTTTTTCGTCTGATCGAAAACACGCTGACCAACGAAGACTACGAAGAACTGGCGAAGTGGTCACGCCGTGAACGCAGCGAAGTTGAAGGAATCGTGGCGCATGTAATGACCCGACTCATCAACAAGGAGGAAAGGCTTTCCGCACTCCGAGATAAATTTGAACGAGTCAGCGGTGATATATTGTTCGAGGAGCAGCACTTGCAACAAATTCGTCGGCAACTGTCTCCTTTACCACTAATGTCACCACAACGAAAAAAACTCCTACAGGGACAAACAGAAACTGAAGAACGGCGGAAGAGACTCTATGGGCAACTTGCAAACATCAAGGAAGAAATTCGTCGTTTCGTTGTTACAACTCCGTACAAAGATCTGGCTGAGCTTCTTAACCTATCGATGGGTGCAGCTGGCGCAATGATTGCCCATCTTCGTCAGCGGCTCCTCGCCCAATGGGAAGCGTGTCTGAGCGCTAAGGGGGTGAAGCGATGACTGCACCACAATCAACCCCGGACGTACTTACTCTCCTGCAGTATCTCGACGGAGAGCTTGAGCCTAGCGAAGCACGGCGCATTGAGCAGCAAGCAACATCTGATCAGGAAGTACGAGAGCAGATTGACCGCTTGCGCCACTTCCTTACTGAGATGGGAACAACAGTGGATGAAATGTCATTCTCTGCGTCTCATCCGCCTGCCGTGTCACTCGATTGCCCTGACCTGGAAGTCGTCATTGCCTATGCCGCTGACGCCCTTGATGGTACAGAGAAACCGCAGTTCGAACAGCATTTGCGACACTGTGAAGCCTGCCTTCACGATGTCGTACAACACCGCACGGTAGCTACATGGGCTGCAATCGGTGACGACGTTCCCCTTCCTGCCGACCTCAAGGCACGGACTGAAGCGTTGTGGACGCCGATGAAACCCACAGTGACACGGCTAGTCATCCAACAGTTGAAAAAAGGCGTGGCAAAGGGGCTGACCCTGCTGGAGAAGCATATTGTAGAACCGATTGTGAGTGTATTGGAGATGCCGACGCCACAATTGGCGCTGCGCGGAGGAGAGTCAGCATCTCCAGGAGAGACACCGGTGCTCGTTTTCCGTGTAGACGCCGGAAAGCCGATCATTGAAGGCACGTTGATGCTTCCACCAGGTGGTGAAGCGACATTAACGCTGAAGTTTCTCGGTGCTGACCAACAGCCACTCGTCAAGAAGCTCGTTGAACTGCGACAACACGACAAGCTCATTTTCTCGAAGGAGACAGATGCTCGGGGAGTACTTGATGCGTCTGATATTGACCTTAACCCTGGGGTCTACGAGGTTGAATGTCCAGCGATCCAGACGAAATTCGAGCTTGATCTACGAGGGCCAGAAGCGTGAGAAGGAGGGAGAGAGGCGCATTTTTGTGTCGCGTGAGACTGTTCGAAATGTGTCGTGCTCTGAGAAGCAATCATCTAAAAGCTCCTCGTTTCCCACAATGGAGGAAGTGTGGTATACCAAAACCATAACTCACATATTCGCGTTGACGAAATAAACATCTCGTGAGTTGTGGAGTGCTCAGATGGCATCCCAGCAAATTACCTTGGAACTTCCCGATAGCCTTTATCGTACGGTGACCAAATTGGCCAAGGTTACCCAGAGACCAGTAGGAGAAATACTCCAAGAAAGCTTGGCGCACACGCTCCCACCACTTGATGATATCCCTGCTGATGAAGCCGATGTCCTTGCCCGCATGTCTACTTTAGATGACGCTGCCCTATGGCAAGTAAGCAAGAGTACCCTTCCTGAACATCAGCAAGAAGAACTCCAGACTCTTCTTGACCACCAGAATGCGGGTGAGTTGACGCATGATGCCACTGCCCGTCTTCAAGACCTCATGGCTGAATATGGCCGTCTGCTCGTCCGCCAGTCGCATGCTTGGTTGCTTCTCGCCAGACGTGGCTACCAGGTGCCTATCCAGCAACAACAAGAGTAGTTCGCTGTGGCTCGTCCTTATATCGCTGACGCCGTGCGCGAGAAAGTGGCGGCGGAGGCTCAATACCGTTGTGGCTACTGCCTCACTTCTCAACGCATTACGGGTATGCCCATGCACGTCGAGCATCTCATCCCTCTTGCGGCTGGCGGCCGGTCCGATGAGGAGAATCTTTGGCTCGCGTGCCCCCTATGCAACGGCTATAAAAGCGTCCAAACCCATGCTCCTGATTATGAGACCGGGATGAGTGTAGCCATATTCAACCCACGCCGACAAGTCTGGAACGAACACTTTCGTTGGAGTGACGACGGTGTGGAAATTATCGGACTCACACCTTGTGGGCGTGCGACCGTTGTAGCTCTCAAACTCAATAACGAGAGTATCACCCGTGCTCGACGCCGATGGGTACTGGCCGGATGGCATCCTCCGACGAACTAGTGGCGACAGCGTAGAAGTCATATTGCTTTCGTCGTTTTCGTCCAGTTGAACAAGAGCAAGCAAGAAAATTCCCTCTGCAGCCCTCCTTCCCTGTGTAGAGATATACAGGAAGGAGAGACTCATGAACCGTGATAACGTTTGTTGTGTTCGGTTGTAT
>JAYVFX010000866.1:0-15230 GCA_043772795.1 Deltaproteobacteria bacterium | reverse complement strand
GAACTGGTACGCGCAATCTTTCGTTCTAGCAGCCGATTGATTAACGACGACTTGCCGACGTTTGAACGTCCAGCAAATGCAATCTCCGGGTACGACAGTTTTGGCGCGCCTCCGGGTTGAGTCGCCGCCCCAGCAAATTCGACTGATGATATTTTCATGGGTGTTGCGCCAATCGCAAATTCTTTCTTCGGCTTATCCGGCTTTCCTTGTACAAACAAGTCCAGCGGGAGCTGTGATTTGCTAGACGCGTGAAAAAAAACAGCATAGAGTTAGCGTCCACTATGAATCAAGTTTTGGGGCTTTGCATTACCGGAGCGTCTGTTTTGCTGGCAGCGATTACCTCGGGGTTCCGACTGAAACCCTATATGGACGCAGGAATCGAGCGTACTCCGCCAACGTTTGCGATCTATCCTGCAGCCATTGCCCTTGCAATCACTGTTCCTCTCGTTTTTTTCCTCCGCTGGAAGCAAGGAACTAAGCATGTCGTCATCGGCCCGGCAAAATTCATGGACAATGCACTTTTTGTTGTCATGGGTTGTGTGTTGTACGTTCTTATTGCCGTCGCCTTTTTTCCCTATGCGCCGCCAGCACGTCCCCCTGGACACATAACTGATCCACAATCTCCCCCTTCCGCTGGTGGCAGTGTTTCCATATTCTAGCACCTACTGTGAGATGGAGGTTTCCTGCGCGTGACTGCTCAGCATGAAAAACGTATTCGACTGCTCGCCCTCGCTGGTGAACTTGCGGACGATTTTTCCACTCGTGCCGCCGAACATGACCAAAACAATTCGTTTCCCTTTGAAAATATCCAGCGCATGAAAGACACCGGCTACACGGCACTCGTGCTGCCCGAGGAGCATGGCGGGCTTGGTGCCGACCTGGTGGACTACTGCCTGTGCCAGGAACGACTAGCGCAAGGGTGTGGAGCAACCGCGCTTGCGATTAACATGCATCTCTTCGGCCTCGGCTCGATGGTCGAACGCGGCGACATCTTGCGGCCACAAGCCCACAGCTTCCTCAACGCCATAGGTCGGCAACGGCAGATCATGGGCGGTGGGTTGACCGAACCCGAAACCGGTGGCAACTGGGGACTGTTCGTCTCACGCGCAGCGAAGGAGGGCGATTCATACGTCCTCAACGGACGCAAGGCATTTACTAGCTTGTCCCCAGTCATCGACCTCTTCATGGTGTTAGTCACCGTCCAAGACCCAGACGCTGGACTACTCGGCGGAACATTCCTCATCCCTAAAGGAACGCCAGGCCTACAAACCGTTGAAAATTGGAACGCTATGGGCATGCGAGCAACCGCCAGTCACGATCTGATTATCACCGACTGTCGCGTTCCACTCGATCACGCTGTGCGTATTCGCCCAATTGGTGAGATTCTCCCCGAGGATATCAGCGTATTTGCCTGGTTCTCACTAAGTGTTGCAGCCATTTACACTGGAGTCGCTATCGCCGCACTTAACTTCGCCAAGCAATTTGCGGATCACCATCAACCGCTGCCACTCCCACGTTCAATTAAATATCTCCCTGGCGTACAGTTCGCTGTTGCTGAAGCAGAGATGCTTCTGGCAGCAACACGTGCCTATACCTTGGAGACTGCGAAAGCATGGGTTGCCGGCGAACAGTTTGTTGGTGAAGACGGACTCACCCGTGTGTGCATGCCCAAGTATGTCGCGACCAACAATGCGATCCGTATCGTTGATCTCGCCATGGAGGTCGTCGGTGCTGTCGGCATTTTTAAAAAACATCCGCTGGAGCGCTATTACCGCGATGTACGCGCCGGCACCAATCATCCGTTTTCGAACGCCCGGATGCGAGAACTAGTGGGCAAGAGCGCACTGGGTATTAAGTTTCTGGAAATGCCACGGTGGTAAAGAGCACGGAGCACGGAGCGAAGAGTGAGCAAGAGGAAGACAGGCTGAAGGCTAGAGAGAGGAAGTACGAGTGAAGCATCATGCAACAGGACAAAACCGCAATCTTTCGTGACCGACTCGCGGAGCCTTTTTTTACAGTTCTGGGGTTACAAATTGACGAAGTCCGCCCGGACTTTTGTCGTATGCGTTTACCGTTCCATCCTGGATTACGAACCGAAGGCGAAGTTGTACACGGTGGGGCAATCGCTTCACTGGTTGATAGTGCTGGCGTTGTCGCGGTATGGTCGAACGTTCCGCCAGAGATCACTCGCGGTGCAACCGCCAGTATGACGGTCAATTATCTGGCCGCTGCCGAAGCGATAGACTTAACAGCTGAAGCGCAGGTGATTCGTCGTGGTAGGAGTATTGTCTTCGTCGATGTTGACGTTGTGTCTCCGTCCGGTGAACGCGTAGCTAAAGGGTCCCTGGTGTATAAGCTCTCAAAGGGGAGATAGTACGTAAGCCATTACGTTTTACGCTTTACGCATTACGCTTTTATTTTCTCCCATGCCCACACCACCATCTCCCCGTATCATCACGCTCCTCACTGACTTCGGCACGACTGATGCCTTTGTCGGTATTATGAAAGGAGTGATTCTCGGGATTGCCTCAGACGCCAAACTCGTTGACCTTTCCCATAACGTCCCGCCGCAAGACATTCTTACCGGAGCACTCGTGCTGCGCAGTGCGGCTCCGTTTTTCCCGCCCAGCACTATTCATGTTGCGGTCATAGATCCAGGCGTTGGCAGTCACCGGCGCGCCGTCGTCATTGAGACTCACGACGCTTTTTTTGTCGGCCCTGATAACGGTCTCCTCAGCCTTGCTGCACCACCTACGTCTATAGTCCGGAGTGTCCATCTCACGAATGCACAGTATTTTTTGTCACGTCTCAGCTCTACGTTTCACGGTCGCGATGTTTTCGCCCCGGTCGCTGCGCACCTCGCACGTGGGGTATCACTTGAGACGCTGGGACCACCCATCCAAACGATAGAGTCGCTATCGCTACCAATCGTCGAACGAACGGACACGCGCCTTTCTGGAAGCGTCATCGCTATCGATCATTTCGGTAATCTGATTACGAACATCACTGAAACGGATCTGCTCCCCTTCCCAAGAGAAACCCTTTGGGTTAGCATCGGCCCCGTGCAAATTCAGGGTCTTGGTTCCACCTATGCATCGGTATCGCTGGGCTCAATGACGGCCCTCATCAATAGTTGGGGAATGTTAGAGATCGCGGTACGTAACGGCTCTGCTGCTCAACAGTTGAGTACGTCAACTGGAACTACAGTCTGGGTGAGAAAAGCATAGTATTCATATGTCACTTCCGATGCCCCCAATAGACCCGCAAGAAGCCGGGTCTCTCAACGGATACCATCCGTCACCTCTCGTCGTACCACAACTCATTGTTCGCCCCGAGCCGCAACGATTGCTCTTGCACCTCGTCCTCTTCCTCCTCACTTTCGGTACGACAACCCTCGCCGGAGCTTTACAGAGAGGTGCCTATCCACTGACGAATATCTCGACTTTTACAGCGGGAATCCTGGCAAACCCAGGAGCACTGCTGCTGGGACTCTCGTTTTCCGTGCCCCTCATGTTGATTCTACTGTGTCATGAGATGGGACACTATCTGTTTGCGAGGAAACATGGCGTTCGCGCAAGCCTGCCGTACTTTCTTCCCGCACCGCCTTTTCCGCTGCTCCCCATCGGGACGTTTGGAGCGTTTATTCGGATGAAATCGATCCCGGCTGATCGACGGACTCTTTTTGATGTTGGCGCTGCCGGGCCGTGGGGTGGAGTGCTTATCGCGATTCCTGCCGTCATCATTGGTCTGGCACTTTCGGAAGTTCGCCCGTTAAGTCCATCCGATGGCGGCCTGTTCCTGGGAGATTCTTTCTTGTTTTCTCTGCTCACACGACTCGTGCTTGGTGTCTCAGGCGACAATGTCAATATCGAATTGCACCCCATCGCGTTAGCGGGCTGGTTTGGACTTTTTGTCACCTTTCTTAATCTTCTCCCGGTTGGTCAACTTGATGGCGGACATGTCACCTATGCGTTGTTCGGACGGTTCCACCGGTGGATTTCTCGTGGATTTCTTGGCGTCATCTTTTTTCTCGGTTTCCAAGGATGGGTTGGTTGGTTTTTTTGGGTGGTGCTGTTAGCCTTTCTGGGCGTCGATCACCCTCCCACTCGGGATCTGTTTTCCTCGCTCGACCCACGACGTAAACTGTATGCATGGAGTACGGTTGGCCTATTCGGACTGACGTTTATGTCCGCTCCCCTCATTATCCTGGAGCCAAAGAGCTTCCCCGACGAAGAGACTAGCCTGATTGCCTACTCTCCTGACGCCACGCGCATTAAAACAAACTTCTCATTCCATATTTTCTACCGACCATGAGCCAGCGACCATCCTGGGATCAATACTTTCTGACCATCACGCGCCAAGTTGCCGAACGTTCAACGTGCAACCGCGCCAAGGTCGGTGCGATCATCGTGCGGGAGAAGAACATCCTAGCTACGGGTTACAACGGCTCACCCGCAGGGCTCCCGCATTGCACAGAAGTCGGTTGCCTCATCTACCAGTCAAAGACACCAACCGGTGAGACCGAGGAAAATTGCTACCGTACAATTCATGCGGAGATTAACGCCATTGCACAGGCCGCGAAGAACGGCGTCGGCATTCGGGACGCGGATATTTATGTTACTCACACCCCGTGCATTCATTGCCTGAAAGTCCTGATCAATACTGGAATCAAGCGCATCTTTTACGACAGGGAATACAAGATCCACACGGTACGTGAGATGCTCTCGTCAACGGATGTCGTCCTACAGAAAATCGAAGTCCCGTAATCAGTCTCTCTGCATCGCGGGGTAAGGGACTCGCTAATAAATCGGGTCCTCGTCATCTGGACGCCGTTTCCAGCGTTTATGAATCCACAGCCAATGGTCGGGGTATTGTTCAACTATCTGTTGGAATACGGCAGAAAACTTCTCCGTCGTAGCACGGATATCTTCCTCAGAGTTGCCCGTTCGTATCGGTTCGACCGGTGGCCAGATAACAATCTTATGTCGCCACGTACCCTGTTCCCGTACCAACACAGCGGGAATAACCGGAACACCGGAGGCTAAGGCAAGCCCGGCAAGTCCCGCAGACGTTGAAGCAAGCCGCGAAAAGAACGGAACAAATACCCCCATGCGTCCTGACGCATTTTGATCCACTGCCGCCACAACGACCGCTTTCTTCCGGATCGCCCGCAATACCTCAATCCCTGCACTTGTTTTGCGGATCACTTTATTTCCGCACCGTTCGCGCTCCCGCACGATCACGTCGTCGATAAGGGGGTTGCGTAACCGACGATGGATAATATGAACCGGAAATCCATAATACGCATGGGCATACGCCAAGAGTTCCCAATTGCCAAAGTGGCCGGTGAGAATGAGTGCTCCTGTTTGCTTTGCTTTGGCTACGACCTCTTGCCATTGCGCAAGATCGGCGAAAGTGACCCACTCACCAATCGTGTCTACGCTGAGGGTATGCAGATGACAAAATTCTGCTAGTAAACGTCCCAAATTGAGAAGGCTTTCTCGGAGGATCGCCTGATGCTCCGTCGCGCTCTTATTGGGGAATGCCAAGCGTAGGTTTATGAGTCCGACTCGACGGTGGGGCCGATCGCAATAGTACAACAGCAAACCGATCCATTCGCCCACGCGGAAGGCGACACGGAACGGCAGCAGGCGGAGGAACGAAAATACCGTAACGAAGAGGAAGTATTCGCAACGAGCGACTAGTGGATGTCGCCCGCGGGCCGGGCGAATAGTTTTCCTTTTTCGTCTTCTGGCCTGTGGAGAAGCAGGCTGAGAGGTGTTCTCGTCAGGAGGCGACGAGGGAGATGGAAGAGGATTCTCGGTCTCCCCTTTCACAAGCACTCCCGGCATGTCGGTGAGAAACTATAGGGCCGCAGTAAGCCCAAGCGCTTCTTCTGGATCATCAGAAAAGGAAAATCCAAATGCCGCTCGTTCCTTCTCCTGCATTTCTGCCACGACCTTATTATCAATCTGACGGTATCGTTCTAGGGTCGCTCGCATCTTCTCTTCCCCACCGCTCTCTGTGGCGAGGTCTTTGAGTTTGTTTTTGATCCAGCCGATATGCCATTTCTCATCTTTGGTGACTTCATGCAGCAGGTCTCGGGTTTTTGGATCAATATCTGGTCGACGCGCATGCTCAAGGTAACGGCGCTGGGCACGCTCTTCAACAACAACAGTTAAGGCAAAGAGGTCAATGAGCGTTCGCGGAATGCCTACTTCCTTGCCGATCCGCACTTGATATCCATCATCAACCTGCACGGGCGTACTGCCCAGGTCGGCAATGCGTTTCGTCCACAACCACGCATGACGAGTTTCATCTGCGAGGTGACGTGAGAGTTTCACTTGGGACTCAGGATCATCAACTCGCATAATCAATTTCAGTAGGAGCGACGCTCCCCGCAACTCTGCCTCGCGGTAATAACTATACAAATGAATCATTCGTGGATCCACGAACAGCCTCCTAACCCTTCCCGTTGGTAACGGTCATACCCGACTTCGCTGAGGATCCTTCTCCCCGTTCCACGTAGGCCCTTGATATAAAGGAAGGACTAGAAAAAAGCAACGTCCCTACATGGCTCCAACAAATACAACCCCTTAGTTTTATTAGGGAAATAAAAAGAAGCGTTTGACAGCTCCCACCAAACGGACTATGACCAGCCCAACTTGAGGAAAGGAAAGGGGAAATGGATAAGGAGAGTCTTTGAGTCTAAGAGTCGGGGAGTCTAGAGTGAGAAGGAATCAAGGGGCAAAAATAAGACATCCGCACAGAATCGGCAATCAACACAAAAAAGAAGAGATGGAGACCTGGAGAGTATCTCAAGTGACACTTTGTAACTTTCATCCCATAACCTTTACTCGGCTACTGACTACTGACTACTGGCTACTGGCTACTGGCTACTGGCTACTGGCTATTATGGTCTTCGTGTTACTCGGCTGCCAGAACACACCAGAAACAGCCCTCATTGGCCAACCCGATGGGCCCTACCGCTTGGCTCTCACGCTTGCTCCTCCACAGCCACGCTCCCACGAACAAGCGTCGCTGACCTATCGGATTACGGAAGCGAAGACAGGCCAGCCGGTCTCAGACCTCCAAATCCTTCACGAGCGAGCGTTACACACGTTTATTGTCAGCCGTGATTTTAGTACCTTTGTGCATATCCATCATGAAGATTTCTTTCCCCTGACGGCTCAAGACCTCGCCGCCGCAACGCTCCATTACCCCTATATATTTCCTAGTCCTGGGCAGTATCTCATCGCGGGAGAATTCACTCTCAAAGATCGGAGTTGGGTGAAACAGTTCACAGTGTCGGTAGCAACCATCGATGGACAATCTCCTAGGAATCTCGGCGTTCTTAGAGACGAAGATACGAGCCGAGAGAAATCGTTCGGATCGTATCGAACATCGTTGCGGACTTCCCCCGATCCTCCTATAGCCGGTTACGAAACCGAACTCGTTCTTCATCTCACCCACCACGACGGCACACCGGTTACTGACTTGGGGTTGTATCTCGGCACGGAAGTGCACCTGGCGTCATGGCGAATCGACGGGACGAACTTTGGCCATCAGCATACCTACACACCAGCAATGGCAGCGATGATGAACGCTATGCGCGATCACACCACCAACCCCAACCAGATGGCCCAGATGATGATCCAACTGATGCGCGGGCCAGCGAAACAGATATACCGCGGCCCGGAGCTCCCAGTGCACCATTTTTTCCCGACGCCTGGAACGTACAAACTCTTCTTCGAGTGCGCTCCAGGTGGTAAGACGCTGGTGTCAGATTTTATGGTCAAGGTGGAAGAGTACAACGACGGAATGGATACGAGTATACATTCAATTGTCACGCCAAGTGATTTGCCTGTAATACCTCCCAGATAACGAGCATGTGTTCCCCTGCTGTTCATCATCGCCAAGCTCAGAGATGTGCTCGCCATGCGCGGAGCACCTCCTGCAGCTATCGATCTCTGTCTCGTTCTCTGTCGCTGTCTGTTTTCCTGTGTCTCTATTTCCTTCTCCCCTCGTCAGCATTCGCCGGTCACGGCTTTGCGAGCGCGTTCGGCAATATCGAATGGTTACCGGACCCAGGTCGCAATCCCAACAGTCCATTATACCAGCTCGATACCATACGAGAAGAAAGTCAACTGCTATTTGCTCGCACAACTCCAGAGAAACTTCGCCTATGTCTCAAGTTTGCTCGCGAGAAGCTGGCCGAAGTCGACGCCATGGTCAGAGCAGAAAATGCCACCGCCGCCACGACCGCCGCTGAACGTTATCGACAATATCTTGGTCGCGCACAACAACTCGTCAGCAGCGAAGCCAACGACAGAGAGATGTTCGCCGACCAGTTGGCCACGGCGCTGCTCGAACACCAATACATACTCTCGGTCATTTACGAAGAACTACCAGTAAGTACGCGAGCGATCGTTCCACAAACGATCACATTCGCGCACGCACGGTATCAAGAAGTCGTCCAGTTCCTCTCCCTCAAGAAGAAAGGTGCACTGTTTTTTAAGGAAGAGGAGGTGCGGTGGTCAGTCGATATGGCTACGCGCAGAGACGAGACCGGGCAGTAACCATAGGGAAAACGCACTAGGGAGATAGAATTGGGGTGGGGGACGCCTTCGTCCCCGGCCTTGAAAGGCCGGGCTACCTTCATCTGCCGCTCCGCGGCAGCTTCTCCATCGCTTTGCGATGGTGTGAGGGTAGCCGGAGGTTTTACCTCCCAGGCATGGACATCACATCGTGACCGGCATCGCCTCGCGATGCTGTGAAGGTAGCCGGGGGTTTTAACCCCAGACACCAACCTCACATCGTGACCGGCATCGCCTCGCGATGCCATGAAGGTAGCCGGGGATTTTAACCCACGGGATAAGGGTACCCCCCAACGATTGCGTCGCGTAGTGACGCTGGAAATCATCCGTCGCGCCGCGACGGGGGGATGGTGGTGGTCTCTCTGGTCCCGGCCTTAAAAGGCCGGGCTACCTTCTCTTGCCGCTTCGCGGCAGTAAGACTACTCACGCGGCCAGAAGCGCTTTCATCACGTCACGAGTTTCAATCTCTCCTTCATCTGGCACATGCCCTTGGAGAAACGGAAAATGACGAGAGAAGCTAATAACCGTGATCCCGACTGTCTCTTCTGTGGTCGGGTCGAGGCGAAGCAAGAAATCGGTATCCAGCTCGATCGTCTTCGCCTTCCGTGGACGATCAAAGTAGAAGTACATGACGTCTGCTTCACGGTCGTAATGGTAGCGCAATTTCTTTCTTTTCACCGGCTTCTTCCCTTTTTTTCTATGCCATAGGCGGTGAGGACAAAATTGTTACGAACCATCTTTACCACGACCACCAGGTGCGTGTAATCCAAGGGTAAGTCGGAAAATTTTCTGACATACTTGTATTTCTCCGGCTCCACTGCATCTTGCCGTCGCATGCCCTTATGAATTGTTTCCAATACCTCGTCTCGACAGTCTTCAAGTTCGGGGTGATAGGGTGACAATATGCCGCCATCGTTCATCTGTGAGTTCGATCTGGTTACCGTAACGATCCCGTATCTTCACCGCCATTTTCCGTCTACTCTCTACTCACCCGCCTTCCCGTTTCGCCCTTTCCCCGTTTCGCCTCTTCGTTCCTTCTCCCTTTATCCCTTATCCCTTATCCATTTTCCTTTCCTTCTCAAATCCCGGCCTTGAAAGGCCAGGCTACCCTCATATGCCGCCAAGCGGCAGCTCCCCCATCGCCTCGCGATGCCATGATGGTAGCCGGGGGTTTCAACCCACAGTGGAATTACGATCCTCACAGGTAGGGTGGGTCATGACCCACTCTACACCGCTCAGTCAGTCTGGGTCACGAAGCTATTCTCTGTCGCAATTGTGGTTCCCATCGTTGCTGAACAAGTTTTCGCAAATACTTGGAGGCATCTAAAATTTCAATGCCGATAAGCTTACCGCTCTTGTTCAGTTCAGCGGTAACACCAGGCTCGATCTCCACCGATTTAGCTTCCTCCCCAGCCTGGATTAACACGTACAACACATCGTTCTCGGGGTAATATTTTACTGATTCCTTCGACTTCATTTGGGTATCCACCTCTGCCGTTGAATTCTGGCCTGCACTTGTCGCTTCGTGACCGTATGCACGGTAACTGCAGTAATCTCGTTCTCTTGTTCCTCGTACGCCACAACTAATCTTTGGTAGCGTCCTTGGTATCTTACCCGCTGGACGGCCATAAACCTACCTGTCCCGATATCAAAGTAATGCTCTATGGCAGTGAGCAAGACGCTTTCGACCACTTCCTGTGAAACATGACGGAACTCCATGCGATCGCGCATGTACTCCGTATAGCGTATCGTTTTCATTGCCAGCGCGACGATATCATGAAGTCTCGTGACAAACGATCCTGACGCTGAAAAGCTAAGCTCCCTTCATGCGCCGCTTCGCAGCCACCTTCGCATCACGAAGTGATGCTGTGACGGTAGCCGGGGAATTCATTCCCCGGTAACAGGCCCCACGTCTATCTTCTCCATCGCCTCGCGATGCCACGATGGTAGCCGGAGGTTTCAACTCCCGACGGAATTCAACCTATCACATCAAGTGTGACACGGGCACCTTACCTGCCCGTGAGGTCCATTCGGTCCTGTAGCCCGGAGGCAACCCGGGGAAGTGGAATTCCTGGATTCCGTGGAGCCTGTCGAAGCCTGTCCTGAGACCTGTATGATGGATGTCAAGCAACCTACAAGAGAAACGCATTGACGAACGGGCGTCGATAGTTATTATACGAAGCTATCCTAAAAGGAGATGCTCCCTATGCAACCAGCCACAGTCAAGCCGAAACGGAAAGAGCTTCCTGCCGCTTTAGTGAAAGCACGGGAAGAGCGGGTACAGATATTGGATGACGTACAAGGAATGTGGAAAAAGCGCAGACCGGACCCGATAAAAGAATTAGAGAAAATACAGAAGGAGTGGGAGCGAACGCTTCCCTAACCCCGCTTTGTGTACACACTTGACACCAAGGTGCTCATTTACTTCCTGAAGGATGATCCGCTCGTCGTCCCGCTCCTCCGTGAGATTTTATCGGATCCCAACATTCCAGTGTATATTTCTACTGTCACCGAAGCGGAGATGTTTAGTTACTCACATCTGAGCGAAGACGATATTGAACGAATAGAAGATCTGCTAAGCCTCACGACGCTGTTTCCGTTCGATTCGCACGTAGCCCGCTTCGCTGGAATTATCAGGCGCACGTGCCGTATCAAGCTTCCGGACAGCGTGATTGCCGCCACGGCATTACTCACCCGAAGTACTTTATTGACACGTAATGTCAAAGATTTTGCTAAAATCCCTTCTTTGGTCGTCCAGGCAATTTAGCAATGTCGTTTCCTCTCATCCGTAAAAAGCCGGGCTACCTTCCTCTGCCGCGCTGCGGCATCGAAGGACATCGCGTAGCAATGGCATAACGGTAGCCGGGGAATTCATTCCCCGGTCACAAGCCTCATGTCTATCTTCCCCATCACCTCGCGATGCCATGATGGTAGCCAGAGGTTTCAACACACGGCGAAATTACAAGTCTCACAGGTAGGGTGGGTCATGACCCACCCTACTACACTCACTTCGATGCTTGACCACAATTTTATTCTCAAATTCTCGGAATTCGATCGATAGTTCTCGAAACACATCCAAACGGCCAAGGAGGAACGGCACTTCTTCGATGAGTGCCCACCCAATTCGTGCCCGCAACTCAATCTCACCGATCCGCAGGTCTACTTCACCCAACACGTAGGACACCGCGCCCTCACCGACCCCTTGCACTTCACTCCTGGTAGCGATGTCAAGTTTCAGACCCAGCGTTTCGCCCACAGAGTACGGAAGCAAAGACAGGTCAGCACCAGAATCCGACAGCATCAAGAGATTCACAGCGCGCGCTGGGCCAACGATACGGACCGGGATGATCGGCTTGAGGACTTGACCAAGTTTTCGCGATGGTCTGGCTTCAAACGGAAACTCGATCACGCTACCACCTCACGGTCAGCAGGAGGAACCTTATAGATGGAAGGTTCTTGTCCGGTTTGCCGTTCAGCAGTCAGCAGCACCATCTGAAAATCTCTCCCATGCGCAACAATCGCCTCACCAACGATAGCGATGTATTCCCCTGGATACTTTTGGGTCTCTTCAGGATGGGCAATGAACCAATCGAAGTCTTTGTCCGTCATATGGCTTTTTTCCTCCTCGCGTATGTTTTCATCTTTTCTGTCACAGTGAAAGCTAGCCAGCATTCGGCACGATCTTCTCCCCGGCCTTGAAAGGCCGGGCTACCCTCGCCTGCCGCTTTGCGGCCACCTTCGCAGCACGGAGTGATGCTTTGACGGTAGCCGGAGGTTTCAACCTACGGCGGAATTACAATCCTCACAGGTAGGGTGGGTCATGACCCACCCTACGTTACTATTCCCGCAGAACGTATTGAAAACACTTTATTGACACGTAATGTCAAAGATTTTGCTAAGATCCCTTCTTTGGTCGTCCAGGCAATTTAGCAATGTCGCTTCCTCTCATCCGTAAAAGGCCGGGCTACTTTCGTATGCCGCTCTGCGGCATTCAATGGCATCGCCTCGCGATACCACGACGGTAACCGGAGGTTTCAACCCTCTGCGGAATTCGACCTGTCACATCAAGTGTGCCGCGGGTAGCTCGTCTGCCGGTGAGGTTTACACGGATGAACAAGTCACCCGTGGCACCCGGCGCACCTTACTCCGCTAGTCTGCTATGATGAAAAAAACGCTTTCATGAGCAGGGCAACGACACCACCCAAAACGATGCTCAACATCCATTTCACCAGCGTCAGTTCTCCAGTCACTTTCGTTTCCAACCGTTCGATCTTCGCTTCAACACGCTCAAGGTCGCGTTTAGTAGCAACCTCTGCTTCTCCGGTGGCCTGCAGAAATGAATCCGCAACCGCTTCCGCTTGAGCCTCGGTAAACCCGGCCTCTTTCAGGCGCTTAGTGAATTTTAAGGTATCAAACGTAATTGTTGCCATAACGATAGTTGTTTCACGAGGCCCAGACGATTGCAAGGAGATTCCATCCGTCACAGGCCGGGCTACCTTCATATGCCGCTTCGCGGCCACCTTCGCATCACAAAGTGATACTATGACGGTAGCCGGGGAATTCATTCCCCGGTAACAGGCCCCACGCCTATCTTCCTCATCGCTTGGCGATACCACGATGGTAACCGAAGGTTTTAACCCACAGCGGAATTACAATCCTCACAGGTAGGGTGGGTCATGACCCACCCTACGTTACTGCTGGACAAGCCCGCAGTGGCACCCGACACCTTTCCATCGTCAAACCTGTGGTATAGGTTTGATTGCCGAGGAGCCTCGTGTGGCCGAGAGACATATCGAAAATCTCAAAGAAGAAATCAAGTACGAAACGGAAGTGCTGAAACTCGCCACGTTGGTGGCTCTTGCGATCGGCGGCAGTTCTATCTCTCTGCTTTTGGGAGGAATTTCCCCCTTGAGAATCGTCTTGGCGGGAGCAGGTATTCTCGTTACGATAGGGGTGATCATGACGGTTTGGCGTCAAGATCGGCGAATTCGGGCACTCGTGGCCTCAATGAAGGAGATTGTATGACCAGTATGGAATGGCTTGCCGCAGGAATGGGAATCACCGTCATGGTTGCCTTTCTGATTCTCTTTTGGAAAATGACCACACACTCGTAAGAGTCCCAGCCGTCAACTCCCGCTCCGAGGCATCCCATGGCATCGCCTCACGATGCCACGAAGGTAGCCGGGGGAATTCATTCCCCGGTTTCATCCCACGGTGGAATTACAATCCTCACAGGTAGGGTGGGTCATGACCCACCCTACGTCACTATCTCACTGAAACTTATTTTTGGGCACCGGCTTTTCCCACCCAGGGAAGGCATGGCTATCAAAAAATGATGGCTTTTGTACGCCAACTGCGTCCAGTATCCCTGATAAATAAGAATTTGAGTTATAGTAATTCGTAGCATCTGGCAAAAGGTCGTAATCCAAATCGTCCGGATACTTTTTGTCAGTATCGATCAGCTTCTGTATCAAATCGTTCTGTTCTTTCTCAGAAAAGCTCTGATCGATGGGAAGGCTTAGGATTTTTGGATCTTTTACATCATGTTCTCTATTAAAATCACTCTTGAGTTTACCAAAAGGCGGTATTGGTAATGTCGGCCCAGCTCCCAGAGTAGCGAAAAGATTTCCGTACTGGTCCCTCTCTTTGAAAACTGTGGGCATAGCTTTGACCCATTTGCCTTGGTCGAACGGTACTATCCGGAGCAATGTATGAGAATACCGGACGCCAAGAGATACTAGCTTGTGCGCTTGGAGAAGGATTCCTTGCCCAATTTTCCGTGTTCTCTTGACCACAGTTCCCGCATGGACGCTTGTAGGAGCTACAGCAAGAACACTAAGGATCACCGTAGTAATCAACAGATCAGCAATTCCGATATGCCCGGTCGGGTCAATCATGTTTACTGGATCATTGCTTGTATAAAGATACTTGTGGAGCGAAGAATGAACTTGGGTAAATCCTTCAAATTCATCCACCGTCCAAAATCTTCCCGTCCCCGCATTCAAATACCTCGCCCTCAGATAATAAAACCCCAGATTCGGATCACTCTGCTCGCCGGTATACAAGTAGTTATTCGGTGTCGTCCCGGTCGAGTGAATCAAGTTGCCAAACGCTTCATAGGTGTAGGTATCCGTGACGTTCCCATTTGCATCCGTCAGTAACCGCACGCTGCCATGCCCGTCGTAGCCGTAGAAGCTGACGCGTGTGGCTTGGTTCTGGCTGATCAAATCGAGGCCGTAGGTGTAGCGGCGTTGCACGACTCCGCTAACCACTTCTTCCAGCACTTGCGCGTAGCCGGTGTGGTTGCGGTCGTCGATGAGGTATCTGGTGGTGATACCACCAACCGTCTTGGCCACACGATTGCCGTCGCCGTCGTAAACAATCGCCACTGCGCCAGCGTTCTGCTCGGTCAGATGGTTCTCGAAGTCGTACGCATACGTCTTACTGTCTGACCCGGTGGTGTTGCCGTTGCTATCATAACTGTCGGTGCTGAGCCGTTCGTTGGCATCATAAGGGAAGGTCTGGTTGATAATGCCTGCCACGGTGGACGCGCGGGTCTTGCGGTTACCAACTGGATCATAGGTGTAACCGATTGTGCCGTTGACCCCTGCCGGGTCGCTGCTGATCGCTTCG
>JAYVFX010000865.1:0-6022 GCA_043772795.1 Deltaproteobacteria bacterium | reverse complement strand
CAGCGGTGTTTGTACTGAAGAAGGTTCCAAGCTCATAGGAGATGCAGGTTATGGATTGCTGATCTTTCTCGGGAAGCTCACTGAACTGCTTGATGAGTGCCGCAGGAGAACTCGACTTAGTGGTAAAGTGTACGCCTGGAACATCTTTAAGCAGGTTACGACCTATCTTCAGCGCGGTAGTCTTTCGTGCTGTACCAGCAGGCGCAACAAGAATGACGAACAGATTAGATAGAACGTCGTAGTGCTGCATCTGGAGATACACATTACGACGAGAAGCGCCAGCAATCATGCCTAGCGCTACCCACAGATGGAAATGCTCTGGTGCCTCATTTTCTGCCGTGTACTCCCCATAAGCTTTGAGCCAGTTACCTAGCTTTCGACCTGGGGGCTCTACCTTGATAATGGGCTGAATAATGGCACCACTGCCAAGGTTGATTTTCAATAGTTTAGCTCCACTCCTGTCAGACGTTCGATGTCGAACTTCATGAGCGTACTAGTCAAGAATATATGCCCCGCTAAATGGCTGATGAACTTGTTAGGAGCAATGCCACTAGTTGCCTTAATGACATCGTCTAGAGCTTTACGCATCCGCTGCAACGAGCCATAGAACTCGATCAACTTCTTTTGGACCTCCTCCTCGGTCATGTTCTCGTGATTGGAGTAAAACCACTGCTCATACTCCCACTTACACGGCTCCTCTACTTCGCCAGTAATCTGTGGGAGCTGCTCGTTCAAGTCGTGGAGATCGAAATAAAGATGAAGCAGGCTTTTCTCAATCTCTCTCTTCCCCTCTTTATCCCAATGCGCCATCGCAAACTCAAGTCTGCGGCGCTCGAGAATCAGGACAGGAATGATCTTCTGTGTTAGCTTCGCTAACTCGATTACGCTACTTCCCACTTCTTTACCTCGCCCCAAGAGGGACCGAATGCAATCTCCACGGGGATGTGGAATACCTCGCCGGTCTTTGGTACAGTTAGATCGACCTTCATAAGCTCTGCGAAACGACGCATACACGGTTCGATATACTTTTCATCGCATTGCCCGCCAATCGCGTCGTGGACTTGTACGAGAAGATCGCAGCCGTAAGCTGTGAGTTCTTCGTCTCGGTCGCATCTGAGGAGAGCGATGTTAAGAACATCTCCGACGGTACTCTGGGGAGTGTACGCAACAGCTGTTGGAAGGATACTGTCGAGACGGTCATAGAACTTTCGTGGTCGCCTGTGCGGAGCGAGATTGTAAAGCGTCCTCGTCTTATCAAGTTGACTTCGTATGTCATTCCACCAGGCCGTGAGATAAGGATGACGACTGCGATAAAAAGCTATGAACTTCTTTGCCTCAGCAGCCGTGATCGTGAGTCCTGTTTCCTTCGCTTCTTTGTTGACGTTGATCTGGAAAGTGCGCCAGCCTTCCATGTAGTTACCAGCGTGGCGCGTCTGCTTCATGATGTATCTCTCGTCCTTCGTGACCTCTTCTGCTGGCTTCTTGAAGAACTCAACAGCGAGAAGTCTATGAGCATCAGCACCCTCTGCATGATGGGCAAGCATAAGTGGGTCGCCGGTAAGCTTAGCGACAACAAGAGATTCTGCCCTTTCAAGGTCGTTGTAGAAAAAGAGCTTTCCTTTGTCTGCCGTGAATACCGAGCGAACCCTTTGGTCCCTGGGTATATTTTGCAGATTAGCACCCCGCCCCGTCGGGAAGAACTTTGCAGACGATAGTCTACCAGTCGTTGTACCCGCTGGTTTATAGTGGCATCGCATTCGTCCGTCAGGGTCAAACTCGATGTCGGTGAATTTCGAGATGAGTGCTCGGTTCTCTCGAATATCTCGAACGTACCTGACACCCGCCCATCGGAGTTTCTCAGCAGGTGAGTCTCCTTCCGCTTGGATTTCGAGTTCTGCGAGTACCTTGTCATCTGTCGATGGCTTTCCTGTTTCAGTTAGACGCACTGGATGCAGACCGAGTTCATCGAACAAGAGCTTAGCTACTTGATCGCGGCTCATTACATTTATGTCGCGTCCTGCGAGGATGGTGAGCTTCTCGGAGTTCTCCTTGATCGCAACTTCACACTGTGCGCGAAGAGTTTTCATTCTCTCCTGCGATACGTTCATTCCCTTCAGGGACATCTTCCACAGAGGTTCGAGCAACGACATCTCGAACTCAAACGTCGCCTTAACTGCGGGGTCTTGAAGCTCGTCAGCCGCCTGCTGCTGCATTACGTCGTGCGTGACCCAGGTATCTATAGCATTGTAGGTGAGGAAGTCGATACTGTCAGCACGACTATTATCAGCACGAACAGCGTTCCAATCGATATTGCCCCAATAGCAAGGCTGCTCAGTATAGATACTGCACAGAAAGCCCAAATCTTTGGGTAGCTCGATGTATGCGGCGTGACTGGCAAGCATAGTATCGTGACGAAGATTACGAATAAGGCCAGGAAAACGATGCCAATACTCAAGCATCGAGCAATCAAAGATACCGTTCTGTGCACAGAGACCTCTCCCACTTAAGAGGATGTCTCGACACCACTGGATGTCGGAGGCAGTCCTGGTTCTAATGGTGACAGCTTCATCGCTTCTTCGAGTAAACCCAATGCAAAGGAGATCACTTCCCGTTTGCTCAATATCGAAAGTAAGGAGTTCAGTTTCATCTCCTCCAAGGAGTCGATCTCTCCAGTACTCTCTATCCTCTCCTTGCGGGTCAGTGATAAGGGTTCTTTCAGGTCGCCTAATCTCAGGATATAGACTCTGTTCTCTGGCACGCTTAAGGTCCAGATCAAAGACGGAGAGAAGGGAGTATTGTCTGAGGAGAGCTGCTGGATGATTTGCAACCACGCACTTACGGCCAGGGGCGATAGCTCTGTGGCCTTCAATGATACTCCCTCGCCAGTCAGTAATACCAACATATCCAGTTCCACGCTTCCACCTCGCTTTACGGCCGACTGCCCAGAGGGGGTAGTTGCCAAAGAGGATAATGACAGTAGGATCAACGGCCTCGATCTCTTCTCGCAGCTCCATCATGCCTTCGAGGACGAGGTCATTAGGTACACCGTTCTTATCAAAGAACTTGAAGATTTCATTCTCGGGTGGACGGTACTTGCAGACGTTCGTCCAGTAGACATCGTTGGGATTGATACCTGCTGCAAGCATGGCTTGACGAGCTACGTTGCCGGCGGCTCCGACGAATGGCTTTCCCTCGATTTCCTCGTTGCGGCCAGGGGCCTCACCGATAGCCATGATACGAGCCTTAGCTGGACCGAAGCCTTGAACCTTCTTACTCACCTTTGTACTCCATAGCTATTTTGCCGAGGGCAACGTTTAACATCAGGGGATTAAGGTCACAAGCCTCGAACGCGCGACTCGTTTTTGCAGCCGCCGCAGGGAACGCACCGCTTCCCATACAGCAATCTCCGACTCGTTGGTCGAATTGAGTAAAGCGTTCAATGATATCAGCTCCAAGAGGCACCGGCTTCTGGTGAACATGTACTCTGTCCTCATACTCCGCGTCGTAGACAAGCACATTGCCCTTCTGAGAAGCTTCAATTGAGGCGAGCTTGCCTTTCCCTCTATTGATGACGAGAAAGGGCTCGTACATATTCTTTGCATTGGTGTCTGGCTGCATGGAGTTATTGCGTGAGTTTGGCCTGAACCAAATCCACGGCTTCGGAGGTAAGCTTAAGTGCTTACATCCTGATTTTCCTTTCGAGTTCTTCCCACCCACCGGACAATACTCCCGAGGTCCATCAATCTCGAGAAAATACTCTCCGTGAGTGCAGCAGACATTGGCAAGGCAATCTCGCACAAAAAAGTATCCTTCCCATCCTGCGAAAAAGACCATCCAGCCTGTTTCAGCTGTAACTCTAACAATTTGGGGAATGGCATCGGTGATAAGATCTTGAGCTGCATCTCGGGAGTCGTCGAACTTAGAAATGTCATTCTGTTGGTTCTCCGCTGGCATCTCGAAGTAGTCTATGCCGTATGGAAAGTCTGTGAGGAACAGATCGAAGTGTCCAGTGTCCTTAGTTCTGAGCCAGTCACGAGCATCAGCTATGACGATGTCACGCTTGAGAATTTGTACAAACTTCCCACGCTCGGCGTTCTGGAAGTTAGTCGCGTCGGCATGGCGCGACATCTTCATGTGAGTTACGGCAGCCTTTTTGGAAGATGCCTTACGGAGTTCTGGATTAGCCTTAACATCCGCAGCAAGCTGGAGGTCACGAGAGAGATTAGCGACTGACTCTCCGATTGCTTTGGCAGTATCTTCAATTCGCCAGTCTTTGCCCTCGCCCTTCGCCTCCGCCTTATAGAGCTCATGGAGTTGCTCCTTAGCTGCAACGATGTCCGCGAAGTGCATATCTTCGCGCTGGATGTTTTCTTCCAACTCGATGGCCTTGCGCTGGTAAGGACTAAGGTCCTCTAGCTCTTCACCACGGATAGTCTCCCATCCTGAGAGAATAGCAGCAGCAAGCCGGCGCCCTCCTGTGACGAGCATCCAGGGCTTATCGTGCTGCTCTTTCTCCTCGATCGTAGGCTTGCGAACAGTGATCGAGTGAATCTGACCATGAGTCTGTAGAGAGACAGCAAGCTCAGGAACTCGCTCGACTCTCCTACGGATACGATCTTCTACACCGATTTCACGTACTGATATTTGCATTGATCAGGAGAAAGGGTTTTCCCAGTCCTTCGGCGGCTCACTGCTGATACCACGATAGTGCTCGACTACGCCATCGGCGTCAGGCTCCTGCCAGTCACGCTCGACATTCTCCATGAGCTTCTCTCGAACAACAAAAAAGAAGTCGGGGAATCTGCCAGCTAGAGTTCTCGATGCTCCTTGAATAACTAGATGCATCGCGTCGGCCCACTCCACTATGTCAGTGGAATCAACTACCAGCTCGTTTGCTTCTTTGAGTAGGTGTTTGGCTCCGGACGCGGCTGTCCCTCCTGGGAACTGCTCACCCTGCCACTGGACCATGATAGTGAATAGCGACTGCCAGTCGAAGCAATCTCTTATCTCTTTGGCCAAGGCGGACTTCCTGGCGTCTGTAAGGGCAGCCATCTGTCACACTCCTTTCTAAGTTTGTCCATCAGAGCTTCTGCTTGTATCCAGGTGTAATTCCGTAACCGCTTACGAAGGCGGAATTTATCGAGATGGACTAGTCGAGAATAAATCTCGTGAATCTCTCGGTGATGCCAGTCGCAGATGCGAACAACATCTTGCTCTCGAAATCGTTCATACTTACGGACGAACGCTTTGTAGTGTTTGGTCTTTTTCCTGCGAACGAAGGCCCAGAGGAACATCTTTTCGCTGCCTTTATGATGCCTAGCAAGGGGTGCATCTACATGACTGCACCCCCGCTTGGCACACCTGTGCTGAACTTTCGACAGGTTGAGCTGCACCTATCTCGGCGCGATGACCTTCTTCACCTTGTTCTGAATCGAGGTCTCGTCGGTGTCAGGATCGGTGTAGCTCTCCTGCTTCACGACGATCTCTACGTCTTGACCGACCAACTCATCGGTGTCGAAGTCGTCTGCGTTGGCGCGATCTTCACCGAGTGTGGCGGCGATGATGCGCTTGAGACCACGCAGACCTGCCTCGTTCGCGTCACCATTATTCGTTTGAAGGGTGAAGTAGTCGGACAACTTACGGCCCTTGAAATCACCCTCGCTAATCTCGTAAGAGAGCGTGACCATTGGGATGTTGTTCTTAGACTTTCCCATCTTTGCCTCAACGATCGACGCTCTGTGAGCACCATCGGTGATTGGCACTACCTTCATGCTGATGTCTGCGAGACTAGCTCCGAGTCTTGGCATCCTGAACTTCCTCCTGTGGGGATTTGCTATTTACATCGTGCAAATAGCTTGGCGGTCTGCTTCCTTTCGGAGCAGGGTCGAACAGCGAAACAAACAACATGGCTGCAAAGAACAGCCCGAACAGGCCGAGAACTACCCAGCCGATGATCTCTCCAATGTCATGCCACACTACCTGCGACCGATCGTGGAAGGCATGGCCTGCCCCATGAGATTGG
>JAYVFX010000864.1:0-2346 GCA_043772795.1 Deltaproteobacteria bacterium | reverse complement strand
GTAAACTGGAGGCGCAGTTTAGTGGTGAACAGTGGCAGATCCCACCCATGTATTCTGCGATCAAGCGGAAAGGGGTTCCCCTCTATAAACTGGCTCGCCAAGGGATAGAGGTTGATCGCGAGCCACGGAAGGTGACGATCGAAAAATTGACCTTGACGTTGGTTGGCACTGATATGCTCAGTTTTTCGCTACGATGCTCAAAAGGGACGTATGTCCGATCGTTGGCAATGGATCTCGGAGCTTTTCTGGGGTGCGGCGCTCATCTTGCGACCTTGCGGCGCACTGAGTTTGGCCCGTTTACGATAGCTGAGACTCTCACGTTACCCTTGCTTACTAGCCATTGGGAACAAGGGACACTCCCCCTGCTGTCGCTTGAACACGCACTCCGACATTATCCTGCCATGACGATCACGGAGCAGCTCGCGGTCATGCTTCGCCAGGGACGCCAAGAGGCACTCCGAGAGCTTTCCCAAGGAGCGACAATGGGCGAAATCGTGCAACTTCTTGGTCCGAACGGCGAGCTGGTAGCCATGGTTCAGTTCCAAGGAGACTGGGAATTACTGCGTATTTTCTCAACTTTACAGTCAGGGGGCGGCGTGTTAAGAGGAACAGAAGAACCAAATATCAAGGAGAAAGAATGAGCATGCAGGAGGCCGGGCGCAAGACCGAAGTCATCGGACAATTCCAGCGCCACAATACGGATACGGGATCACCCGAAGTTCAAGTCGCAATCCTTACCAAACGAATTGAAGAATTGACAGAACACTTTAAGACCCACGCCAAAGACCATCTCTCTCGCCGCGGTCTTCTCAAAATGGTTGGGCGCCGCCGACGTCTTCTCGACTACCTACGCGGGATCGAACATACGCGCTACCGTGCGTTGATTGAACGCCTCGGGCTTCGTCGTTAAGCACGTCGCTGCAAATTGATATATAATGATTCCCTGGGGACGCTCATAGAGAGCGTAAGGGGGTAGTGTACACATGTATAAAAAAATTGAGATGGAATTTTACGGGCGCCCGTTGTCGATTGAGACCGGGCGTATGGCGAAACAAGCCGGTGGTGCGGCCGTAGTGTCATATGGTGAGACTGTTGTTCTTGTTACAGTTGTAGCCTCGACTTCTCCTCGGGAAGGAACCGATTTCTTTCCATTGACCGTTGACTATCAGGAACGTACCTATGCCGCAGGAAAGATTCCCGGGGGCTTCTTCAAACGCGAAGGACGACCACCGGAACGAGAGATTTTGACCTCTCGTCTTATTGATCGTGCGCTGCGTCCACTTTTTCCTGACGGATTTTTCTACGAAACGCAGGTGGTGGCATCCGTGCTGTCGGTGGATCGTGAGAACGATGCTGATACGGTGGCGATGATTGGCGCGTCGGCAGCGTTGCAGGTGTCTGATCTCCCGTTTCGTGGACCGATTGCCGGTGTCCGCATCGGCCGTCTCGGTGGCGCACTCACAGTGAATCCTTTACAGAGCCAGTTCGATCAGAGCGATATTAATCTCTTTGTTGCTGCGGGACGTGGCGCGATTATCATGGTCGAAGGCGGCGCGAAGGCGGCCTCTGAAGAGGATATGCTCGAAGCCCTGTTCCTCGCACAGGATGCGATCAAACCGATTCTCGATGCGCAGGATGAGCTTGCGCGGATTACCGGAAAACCCAAGCGCGCGTTTGTCGCAGTTCCGGCTGATACGACCTTGGCGAGCCGGGTTCGTACAGTTGCCGCGGAGAAAATTCGGACAGCCCTAACCGTGACTGGCAAGTTCGAGCGCTACGACGCCGTTGCTGCGGTCAAAAAGGAAGTGAAGACTGCACTCGCGGAAGACTACGCCGGACGTGAGAGAGAAGTTGGCGCTGCGCTCGAAGAACTGGAAAGTGAAACCTTACGCATGCTGGTTGTTCGTGAGAGCCGTCGTGTTGACGGACGTGGGCTAACGGACATCCGCCCGATTTCCTGTGAAGTCGGCATACTGCCCCGTACTCACGGCTCAGCCCTATTCACACGTGGTGAAACTCAAGCGTTAGTTGTGGCGACGTTAGGAACTTCTTCGGATGAGCAGAAAGTCGATGCCCTCATCGGCGAGCACTTTAAGCGGTTTATGCTGCACTATAATTTTCCGCCATTCAGTGTTGGTGAAGCGCGGCCGTTGCGTGGTCCTGGTCGGCGTGAGATCGGCCACGGTGCATTAGCGGAACGTGCGGTACAAGCTGTTATGCCGGAAGGAAGCGAATTCCCTTACACCATTCGTGTGGTGTCGGAGGTGTTGGAATCAAACGGCTCGTCTTCAATGGCGACGGTGTGTGGTGGTACGCTCTCGTTGATGGATGCTGGCGTGCCGATCA
>JAYVFX010000863.1:0-2365 GCA_043772795.1 Deltaproteobacteria bacterium | reverse complement strand
ATGATTAAACTCGAACCAGACATATTGAACAAAGAAGTTTCGCTTGGAGCATTTGCTGTCACAGCCGATGACATTCGCGACTTTGCTGAAGCGGTTGGTGATCTCAATCCGCTGTACCTTGATGCCGAGGCGGCTCAACGAGAAGGCTACCCGACTGTTATCGCACCGCCGACATTCTGCATGCATATTCGTGGTCAACGCTTGTTACCGGAAGTGATGGTCGAACCCGGCTTTACTACACTACATGCAGGACAAGAGTTCGAGTATTATGATGAGATCTACGCCGGGCAGACATACTCCGCGTTTGGCAAGCTCGTCGAAGTATATGAAAAGACCGGTCGTAGCGGACCACTCGGTGTGATCGTCCGCGAAATGGCGGTAAAAGATGCAACTGGCAAGACGGTTGTGGTGTTGCGCGAGCGGCAGATGGTGCGGTCACCGGAGAAGAAGATTTGAAGAAGTTCAAAGTTCAAGGTTTAAGGTTCAAAGTCGTGCGTTTCACGTTCCACATTTTACGTAACACGTATCACGTAGTGCGTGTTGCGTGATCCAAGAGAAAACCTATGAGCGATAAACTTCCTGTATCGTTCGCCGACATCGAAATTGGCGATGAAATCGGCCCGGTAACGAAAACTACAACCAGTGAGGTTGTTATCCGCTATGCGAAAGCGGCCCGCATTACTGATCAGCGCTTTATTGATCCAGAGCGTGCACGGCAAACAGGATTCGCACAGCCGATTGTTCCTGGTCCGTTGAGCGCAACCTTTCTCGCGCAAATTGTGATTGACCACTTCCCCGGCTGGCGCTTGCGCAATTTCCAAGTGAGCTTTCGCACTCCAGTGAAACATGGCGATACGCTGAACCTGTGGGGGAACGTGACCGAAAAAAGTGGCGATGAAGCTGACGGCAGTGCCACGATTCACTGCGACGTGATCGTAGAGAATCAGCATGGTGACCGTGCAATTGTGGGGACAGTGATACTCGGGATGCGCAAACCGGCACTGTGAAGTAAGGTAATCATTATGGACAATTGGATACTGCTGGGAATCTGGATCAATACGATTATGTTGCTAGGCGTTGGCGTAGCAACGGTGGTCTCTCTACGAAAGATTGCCGAAGTTCTGGGGCGCGTTGAGGAAACCGCAGCGCGCGGAGAGCGGATGACCGCTGAGATTCTCACTCGGTTGACCAGCTCAACTGCGCAATAATACCAAGAAGATACGTTACCTTGCCCTGACCAAGTGTCGCGTTTCGATCGTAGGAGAATCAACCGGTGACCGTGCAATCAGCGCCTGATCTGCCATCCCCACAAACAACCCGTGACCAACGATCCCAGGAATCGCATTGAGCTGTTGACTAAGTTGCGCGGCATCGGTAATCGCGTCGAACTTCACATCAAGAATCGGATGGCCAAGATCAGAAATCACCGGTCCCAGCTTGCCGTTGCTTGAACGAATCTGAGGCTGCCCACCAAACTCTCGTAACTTCTTCATCACAAACGCCAGTGCCGGAGTAATGACTTCTATCGGAACTGCAGTGCGCGCACCTAGCACCTGGACAGGTTTGGTCTCGTCGGCAACGATCACAAATTGTTTTGCCATTGCGGCAATGAGTTTCTCCATCACATGCGCGCCGCCGCCGCCTTTAATGAGATTACCCGCGGGATCAATCTCGTCGGCGCCATCGACGGTAATATCAACACTCGCCACGTCCATCGGATCAAGTAGGGATACCCCAGACTCTTTGGCTAAGAAATGCGATTGGTACGAAGTAGGAACACCGACGACGTGGAGTTGCCCAGAACGCACTCGCGCTCCCAGTTCTTGGATGAAGTACCGCAACGTCGAGCCAGATCCCAGTCCAACCACAGCGTTGTTTGGGATGAGATCAAGCGCTGCTAGCGCTGCGGCTTTTTTCAGGGTGTCCACGTCAAGGTTACTCCTTCGTCCGATGATGTTGTCATGTTGCCGGAAGTCCTAAGAAACACAAGGACTGGTAGATCACAAGAAGGGTGAGACCCTATATCTAGCGTGGGAGGGGTAAGTGGTGTAAACAAGACTGCATCGCTCGTAGGTCTCGTGGTGGAGGAATAACAACCGATGCGAATTGCTCTAGACCCCTGGGGCGGAGACTACGGCAGCCAACTGAACGCTTCTGATGAAGTCGACAGCGAGGAGACCACTGCACAGGTCCTCGGTAAACAGGTCGAAGAGGGCCCGTGGCAGCCGAAAACTCCCAGCCCTTCAGGCCTTCCGCAAGTGACAACGGTCATTGACGGAGTCATGCGGGTCGATGCTGCGGCGGTGGTTAGTGATCAGGAGCGGCGATTTTTGGCGATCTTTGGTTCCTACGCCGCTGGTGCGGT
>JAYVFX010000862.1:0-5940 GCA_043772795.1 Deltaproteobacteria bacterium | reverse complement strand
AGTATGATTCGCTCTCGGACCTTATTGCCTTTGGCGTTGCTCCAGGGGTACTGGCCTATCGCTGGGCGTTAGAACCATGGGGCGCATGGGGCTGGCTGGCTGCTGCACTGTATGTGACCTGTGGTGCGTTACGTTTGGCACGGTTCAACGTCCAAGTCGAGGTGGTCGATAAAAACAATTTTGTGGGGTTGCCGATTCCCGCCGCTGCTGCGGTCGTCGCGGTCACGATCATCCTCTACTATTTTCTCGGCGGGGAAGGGACGACAAATAAGCACCTGACGCTCCTCCTCTTGATTTACGCGCTGGCGGCACTCATGGTGAGCACTATTCCCTATTACAGTTTCAAAGGGCTCAATTTCCGCCGTCGGCAACCATTCTGGATTCTCATTGCCGGAATCATCGTTATCCAACTGACCGTTGCTGCACCGCAGGTTATGCTGTTCACTATCTTTTCGTTGTATGCCTTGTCTGGCCCTGTGCGGCTGCTCCTTCGGCAAGTGCGTCCCACGCCGCGTACGACCTCGGATGCACCATTGGTGACAGAGGTTGCTTCTCTGCCGCACGGTCTTGACACTGACGAGAAAAGTCGTCTATAGGTACCTTTAATGTTGACCCTCTCTCTTGGATTCTTATTGGGAACGCTCGGCCTACTACTGGCCCTGCTACTTATCCACCCGCCTGGGGGGTCCGAGAGGAGCGCGTAAAACGCATGTAAATCTCGGAAGCCACGGGCGGGATAACCAACCCCCGTGGCCTCTTGTTCTTTGAAGGGCTGCGGGTGAACTCGCAGCCCTTTTTTTGTTTTTGTGAACTCGCAAGGAGGAATCGTATGGAACGGGAAGTTGTCAAAATTTTTGATACGACGTTGCGTGACGGGGAACAGTCTCCCGGCGCAACCATGAACATCGAAGAGAAGGTGATGATCGCTCGGCAACTGGAGAACCTGAAAGTCGATGTTATTGAAGCCGGGTTTGCTGCGTCGTCAGACGGAGACTTCGAGTCTGTCAAGCGTGTGGCCGAGCTAGTTTCGACGCCGATCGTCCTCAGTCTGGCACGGACCAAAGAACTTGATGTGACCCGGGCGATCAAGGCGGTTGAAAAAGCTCAACGTCCCGGCATTCATATTTTCATCGCAACCTCCGACATTCATCTCAAACATAAACTGATGATGAGTCGCCAAGAAGCGCTTGATGCCTCAGTGTGGGCTATCAGTTTCGCCAAAAAATATCTCGACTACATTGAGTTTTCTGCTGAAGATGCGTCTCGTTCTGATCGTGACTATTTGGTGCAAATCTTTGGTGAAGCGATTAAAGCTGGAGCCGTAACGATCAATGCACCTGATACTGTTGGTTATGCTATTCCCCAGCAGTATGGAGAACTCTTTAAATTTTTGCGAGAGAAAACTCCGGGTGGGAATAAAGTCACCTGGAGTGCGCATTGTCATAACGACCTTGGTCTCGCTGTGGCAAATTCGTTAGCTGCGATCGAGAACGGTGCGCGCCAAGTGGAATGTACGATCAATGGCATTGGTGAGCGTGCGGGTAACACCTCAATGGAAGAAGTGGTTATGGCCCTGCGAACACGAGAAGATGTATTCGCTCATGTGAAAACCAATGTTGTGAGTGAGCAGATCGCGTCTGCGAGTCAGACCCTCGCGCAAGTCACGGGCTTAGCCGTGCCACAAAACAAACCGATTGTTGGTGCCAATGCCTTCGCGCATGAAGCAGGCATTCACCAAGACGGAGTCCTGAAATACAAGCTGACCTACGAGATCATGAAGCCGCAAGACGTCGGCCTCGACGGCAATAAGCTTGTTTTGGGCAAACACTCTGGGCGGCACGCATTCGTCGACCGCCTGAAGCATCTGGGTATCGACTATACCGGCGTCGATATGAACAAAGCTTTTGAACGCTTCAAGGCCTTGGCAGACAAGAAGAAGAATGTGTATGACGAAGATCTGATTGCCATCGTGACAGAAGAGGCAGTTCGTGGAGCTGAGAAATATGAGTTGGTCTATCTGAATGTGACCTCCTCTAGCATGGCGGTGCCACACGCGACCGTGAGAATGAAAGTTGGGGAACAGGAGTTTATCGATAGCGCATCTGGCGATGGGATGGTAGATGCATGCTACAAAGCCATTGCGAAGATTGCCGGGATTGAGCCCAAGCTGGAACGGTACTCGGTAAAGTCCATCACTGGTGGGACTGATGCACAAGGCGAAGTGACCTGTCTGATTCGTGAGAATGGGACCTCGGTCAACGGTCAAGGCTCACACACGGATATTATTATGGCGAGCGCACTCGCCTTCGTAAATGCATTGAACAAACTGGCCCAGCGCGAGCGTTATGGTCACCAGGCGGGATTGCATCGGGAAGGACCGTGAAAAAAGTCTGGAGTCTGGGAGTCTAGAGTCTTGGAGTCTGGGAGTGCGGGCATCTCGCCCGCAAGTCAATCCGTCGTGTAGCGTGCGCTGTGCGCACGAATCAGTTATGTAGGGTGGGCACAGCCCACCGTTCCTAATGAAACGCAAGGAGCGATAATGGCACATAAGATAGCGGTCTTTGCCGGGGACGGCATCGGCACGGAAGTGATGGAAGAGGCGCTGCAAGCGCTCAAAATTGTCGAACAGAAATTCGGTCTCAGTTTCAATTGTGAGAAGGCATTAGCAGGCGGTTGTTCGATCGATGCCCATGGGGTGGCATTGACGGACTCTGCTTTGCGAGTAGCAAAAGAAAGCGATGCCGTGCTGCTCGGTGCGGTTGGTGGTCCCAAATGGGACGATCCAAAATCGACCGTGCGACCAGAGCAAGCAATCCTTGGTCTGCGCAAGGAACTTGGACTCTATGCGAACTTGCGTCCAATCCAACTTAATCGTCATCTGATTAATTCATCGACACTCAAACCCGAAGTCTTGCAAGGAGTTGATCTGGTGGTTGTCCGTGAACTCACTGGCGGTGTGTATTACGGCAAGCCTAGCGAACGTCGCATGGGACCTGCCGGGCGCGAAGCTGTTGATACGATCTTCTATACCGAAGGCGAAGTCGCACGCCTCATGCGTACGTCGTTTGAGCTCGCGCGCAAGCGGCGCAAAAAACTTACCTCGGTTGATAAAGCGAACATTATGGCGACCTCGCGCATGTGGCGTGAAGTCGCGCATGAAGTCGCCAAAGAGTATCCAGATGTCCAGTACGAAGACGTGCTGGTTGATGCTATGGCCATGCACCTAATCCGTCGCCCGAAGGATTTCGATGTGATCGCCGCAGAAAATATGTTTGGTGACATTTTGACGGATGAAGCCTCGATGCTGGCTGGATCGATGGGACTCTTGCCGTCAGCTTCGTTGGGTGAAGGTAAGAAAGGTCTTTACGAGCCAATTCACGGCACTGCGCCGGACATCGCCGGACAGAATAAAGCGAATCCTCTGGCTATGATTCTTTCTACTGCATTGATGCTCCGTCTTTCGTTCGACCAAGAGAAAGCAGCGCAAGCGATCGAGAAGGCAGTGGATGATGTACTCGCCAGTGGCTACCGCACTGGCGACATCGCCCAGCCTGAGTGCCGCTTAGTGAGCTGTACCGAGATGGGCAAGCTCGTGCGCGAGAAGCTCCAGCAATTGTAGATTGGCGATTGCGGATTGCGGATTGTCGATGTGTCTCTGGAGGGACACGGCGCTGCCGTGCCCCTCCCTTACAAGGAGAGAGCCATGTCCACCCACCAAGACCTCATTCTCGACCAGTTCACCAAACAAGTCGTGCCGTTCGCAACCGCACCAGGCATCAAAGACGAAGACGCGCTGAAATTGGTGATTGATTTCACTGGTACCAAACCAGATGACACGTTGCTTGATGTCGCCTGTGGTCCAGGCTTGATCGTCTGTGCCTTTGCCAAAGTGGTCAAGCATGCCACTGGGATCGATCTTGTCCCAGCGATGATCGAACACGCCCGTGGGCTCCAGCAACAAAAGGGCTTGACGAACGTGACCTGGCAAGTCGGTACAGTTCAGCCTCTTCCATATCCAGATGCGTCGTTCTCAATTGTCACATCTCGTTATGCATTTCATCATTTCGTTGACCCAGAAGGAGTATTGGCGGAGATGAAGCGCGTCTGTGCACCTGGTGGAAAAATCGTTGTCATTGATGCCGCTATATCTCCCGATCCTGCGAAGGCCGCGGCGTACAACCGTGCTGAGAAGTTGCGTGATCCTTCCCATACTCGTGCGTTAGCACTGGCAGAATTCGAATTGCTTTTCAAATGGGTGGGGTTACCTGCGCCACGAAAGGCGTTTTACAAAGTCGAGGCTGATCTGGAGGATAGTCTTCGGCGGTCGTTTCCTAATCCTGGCGATGCCGACAAACTGCGGCAGATGTTCGTCGAATCGCTCGACACTGACGGTTTAGGTGTCGGCGCTCACCGAAAGGATGGAAAGATTCGATTTGCCTATCCGATTGCGGTGCTGGTGGGGGAAAAAATATAGGATGGGTTGATTTTTGTAGCCCGGATGGAACGAAGTGCAATCCGGGAAGAATGATTCCCCGGATTTCATCCGGGCTACGGTATTACTTGAGCAAGCTCAGAGTATAGGAGGCTTTCGCTTTGACCAAAGCAACGTGGTCGCTCTCTTCGAGTAAGGTATCCAGTTCTGCTTGCAGAGCACGCGGCAACTTCTTTTTCTCACGCTGTAAGCGCAGGAGCTGTTTGAGTCGTTTGGCCTGTGCTGGGGCTAACATCGCGTCCGCTAAGGCTCGCAACTCTGCTGCGGTCAAACCGCCTAGGGGTTCCAAGGGAGGGTGCGGTTCTGACTTCTGCTCTTGAAGCAAAGCAGAAACCAATTGCACCTGCGAGGGTTTCGGCAACTGCCGAGCGGCTATAAGGATTTGCTGAAAATCTACGGCTTCCATGTGTGCCTCCTCCAGGTGCAGCGATTATAGCACTCGCATCAATGGCGGCGAGTAGTCGTGGCTTGGATTGAGCGAAATGAAAACCATCTGTGATTCCTCGGATTTCATCCAGGCTACGGTGCTTTCAACTTTTCTACAAGCGGAGAGGGGGGCGTTGTGCGTTGGATTTGATCGACGAGTTGCAGCCGTCGTTCGATATCTTGGTCAAGTTCAGCCTTGTGATCCCAATAGTACGCAAGAGTGGAGTGTACTTTCCCCATGCTCAAGTAGGAGTGTTGGAAGCGTAACTCTTCGGGACTCCAACCGTAAGCAAGATGGTCGAGAATCAACTCAACGACTTTCATGGTTGTACCAGCAATCACTGGTACTTGGTCTTCGTTGAGCACAATGTGTTCGTAGCGAGTTTCGCTTAGCAAGGAGAATCCTCCTTTCCTTGAGTACAAATCGTAAAGCAATGGCTCCCGGGATTCTATCTGGGCTACGGGGCTGGCGAAGCGCTTGAGGGACACGAGGCATGCCCTACGCCTTGAGCAAGCTCAGAGTATAAGTGGTCACTCTCTTCGAGTGAGGTAGGTGCTTTTTACGAAGCTTGTGCGAGTGCCTGTTTGATCGCCGGTGGGAAATAGACGAGCACGAAGTACGAGGCTGGATATAAATAATCCTGGCCTTCATCATCGACAACGCGAATGTATTTCGACTTAGCCGCGCTCTCGTCCGGCAACACTTCGTAGATCCGACGCAGTGTCAGCAAGTCGGTATCGTCACTGTGAATACAAATGGCAAATTGCCGTTTCGGCTTTGGTTGAGCTGGCATAGTTTCAATCCAAGAAGTGTTTAACTCGCATTTTTCTTTTACCGATTCCGTGCGCTTCAAACCAATGGACCTCGGCGCGACGGATAGAACCATCAACTAAGCGAACTGTCGTGTTTCCTTTGAGTTTCCGCCAGCGCCCTTGACCATATTGTTTTCGGAGTAGAGGTAAAATGTGAATCTTCGTATTGATTGCAATGGGTTCAATATTGGTAATCTCTCCGATAACCT
>JAYVFX010000861.1:0-6967 GCA_043772795.1 Deltaproteobacteria bacterium | reverse complement strand
GCGACTCTGAAGAAGCTCATCGGTACGGCAATGCTTGGCTTAGCGCTGTTCTCAAATGGTATCCCTGCGCGGGCGGGCTACGTGGATCTCCCTGAGGTTTACGTAGAACCCGGTGTGGGATACGGGAGCACGGCAGGGGCGCGCTATAGTGGCGACAACCAACAATACATCGGCTGTAGTTTGTTAAATAATGGCACGTTCGTCATGTGCTTAGCGACGGACAAGACAGGGAAGTCCGCCGCCTGTGCGAGCACGGAGCATGGATTTGCGACAGCGGTCAAGGCAATAACTGACTTCTCGTTTCTCTACTTCGACACGAGCGTGGGCAGCAGCCTCTGCCACTATATTCACCTTAGGAACGTCTCTTTATTCCTTAGATAAGCAACGACAACGGTGAGGCACAGTAGCGAGGGAAAACAGAGACCGAAACCCTATTAGCCAACAACGAACAACTACATCGAAAGGAGAATGGATCATGAAAGTGAATCTGAAGAACATCCTCGGTCTGGCGGCTCTGGGCGTGACCCTGTTAGCCACGACCGTTCCGACGTGGGCAGGTAAAGTAGGGACCCGCGAGGTCTTCATATCGACCAGCCCGTTTCTCTCTGCCGCAAGCGGAAGCATGGTTGGCACGCGCTATAGTGCGGACAACCAACAATATATCGGGTGTCGCGCGACAGCTCGTGATCATTATGCGAGTAGTCTCATACAGTGTTATGCTCGCGACAAAGATAACAAGACTCTTGTCTGTGGGAGTCAGGATCCGAAATTACTAGAGACGCTCCAGGCAATGACTGACTCTTCGGACATTCTCTTCGAGGTGGATAACACCAAGGGAGCAGCCTGCACCAGCATCGGCATTTACCACGGCTCCAACATGCTCAAATAACTACGGAAGCCTGTTGAGATCACAACGAGAGAGATCGAACCCTTCCGTCAACAGCATTCTTTACCCTTATAGAAAGGAAAACGACATCATGAAAACGAATCTGAAGAAGCTCATCGGTATGGCAGTGCTCGGGATGGTCCTGTTCACAACTAGCCTCCCGACGTGGGCCGGCTATGTGGACCATCCTGAGGTTATAGTAGTACCCAACGTTACTGCCTCAGGGAGCATGGTGGGGGCGCGCTATAGTGGCGACAACCAACAATACATCGGCTGTACCTCTCACAATCCAGCCGTCACCTGTTCAGGAAGCGACAAGACCGGCAAGTATTTCTTTTGTACGAAGATCGACCCGAAGTGGGTGGCAGTGGTCAAGACGATCACTGACTCCTCGCGCATCGTCGTCACTAAAGCCCCAGGTACTACAACCTGTGACTATCTGAGCGTTGACAATTTCTCTTACCAGCTCAAATGAGCAACGCTGATGATGACGCACCGCGGCACGAGCGTGCGAGCGTTCGTGCCGCTGATAGGAAACAAACGATCTCTACATTTTCACGAAAGGAAACAGAGTATGACAGCACAGAAAAAAGGACTATGGCGAATGATTGCAACGGCAAGTATTAGCCTCCTCTTGGGCGTGGGAGTTTTTGCCTGGATGACACAACTTCCGCCCCTGCCGGAGCAACAAGCCCAGACCGACTCTCAAAATAACCAACGGTTAGTGCAACTGGAGCAAGCCGTGGCGACGTTGACGCAGGCCGTGCAAAGCAGTCAGACGAAAAACGCACGTCCTGAACCGATGCGCGTGACTGCACCAGCCAACAGTGATGCTTCACGCTCCGATCTGGCGCAAGTCATTCGCGAAGAAGTCCGCAACGCAGTTGCTAAAGAGAGCCCCGAGGTGCAACGTGCGAAAGAAGAAGCCATCGCCGAGGCCAAAATTCTCAATTCGCCGGAGAATCATGCCGCGTATCAAAGCGCGTCGAGCGTGGTGACGACCGCAGTCGCAGCCAAACGCTGGACCGAGGAGGACAAAGAGACCTTTCGCTCTGCGTTTGGGCAGTTGACGAACAATCAACGCATGGAACTGATGAATACCCTGGCCCCGGCGATCAATAACGGTCAGGTCAAAGTCGAGGTGATGGGGCCGTTGTTCTAAGGCGGTTCGTTGTCAACAACCTTCAACACGAAAAGGAGTATGAATCATGACGAAAACCAGTTGGATTATGGTCGCGGCGCTCTTCGCTGGCGTTTTCACCGGAGACAATTGGGCGGTTGCGGATAATAATCCACCGTCGGCTGCACAAGTGGAGTTCGCTGAGGTAACATACGACCTCATGTTCAAGGAGTTAGTCGCAGCGTTGTTCAAAGAGTTTGACGACACCACCGTGGCGAATGTGGAGCAAGGGAAGCTCGCCATTTCTCTGATCTTCCACAACAAGAATAGGGATATGCGACTCGTCGGCACCATCGCTCCACTCTTGGGAGGAGGCAACAACCTGCCTCGGGATAACTTCGAGGACACCGCGCTCCAGAAGGCATTTCAGGGCCAAGGACACCGATCTGTCGAACGTGTGAGTGGTCGGTGGTATCTGCGCCGGTCGTTTGCCCTTAACAACAATCTCCACCCGGCGTGCGTGCTGTGTCACACCAATTTCCTCCCCAACCAGGGAAATCAATGGGTGGGCGCGCTGATGCAACGCGTGCCGATCAATACTAACGATGATGACGAGACGGACGACTGATCAATCCCGGCCGGATTCCTGGTGAAGCTGAGGAGGAACCGGCCGGTAGTGTACCTCGGTCTTGCAGGCATCAACCCGACACCCCGCACACAAAGTACGAAAGGAGAATGATATGAAGAATGACACTACACCAAAGAATCAAAGCACGCATCACATCTTGTTCATTACTCGTGTCGTAGCCCTCGCTGTCGCAGTCATGGGCTCGATACCGCAACCATCCTATGCCGCCCCTCTTCCACCATCAGGTATCCCCGCCAATCTACAAGTGCCAGCGGGAAACAAGGTGTTCCTCAAAGGATACGCTACAGGCACCCAACAATACGTCTGCCAGTTTTCCGGAACGAGTTTCACTTGGGCATTCTTCGGGCCGCAGGCCACGGTATTTAAGGAGAATGGTAAGCAAATCCTCACCCACTTCCTCAGCCCCAACCCCGTGGAGAGTGGCACGCCCCGCCCTACGTGGCAGGACTCCAAGGACACCAGCACCGTCTGGGCCGCGCCAATTCCCTCCGCTTCCGCCTCCGTCACGCCGGGTGCGATTCCCTGGCTCCTGCTTGAGGTAGTGGGCACTCAAGACGGTCCGACCGGTGGCGACAATCTCACGGCAGCCACCTTCATCCAGCGGCTGCACACCTCTGGAGGGGTTGCACCGTCGACCGGCTGTGCTGTGGCAAACGACATCGGCAAGAAAGCGTTGGTGCCGTACACGGCCGACTACTTCTTCTACACAAACGTTGATGACGAGGCGGACGACCGCAACTAAATTGGACTGTGGAACGTGCGTACACTTTACACCGCGATCCCTCAGGTATGTCATTCTGAGCCCTTCGACTTCGCTCAGGATAAACTCCGCGAAGAATCTCTCTGAGAGACCCTTCGTTTCACTCAGGGTGACACTTCTGCTGTGCCACTCTCGCACGGTTTGATTTGGCAGCACGTCATTCCGGGCAAGGCCGCAGACCGCGACCCGGAATCCAGGAAGACAAAACTGGATTCCCGCCTGCGCGGGAATGACAGACCCGAATTCGCCCCCCGGTTCCTTTCTTCTCCGATTCTCCCCGTCTCCTTCCTCCTTATGAGTGAACAATTGTTCCATCATTTGTTACGCCTCTTTGAGTAGAACACACAGTGCACTGCAACAGCGAAAGGAGCACCACCACATGATCCACCCCTAAAGCAACGATATGGCAAAGGCAAAGAGGCAACAACTTCAACCATTCAGAAAGGAGAATGACATTATGAAAACGACTTTGAAGAAAATGCTTGGTCTTACCGCTCTCGGTATGACTCTGTTGAGCAACACTATTCCGACGTGGGCAGGCAAGGTGAGTTCCCAGGAAGTCTATATAACCAGCGGCACAGGGTACCGATCCACGGGCGGAAGCATGGAAAGAGCACGCTACAGTGCAGACCCAAAACAATCCATCGGGTGTGGTATCTATACCTATGGTGTGAATCTGTACGTTGTGTGTCGTGCCCAAACTGCAACCAATTTTCTTCAGTGTGGTAGTTCTGATGCGAAGATTATAGCTGCGGTCCAGAGCATGACTGACTCTTCGTACCTTCGATTCCAGGTGAAAACCGGCGAATCAACTTGCGACAATGTCCTTATTGCCAATGACTCTCGTGAGATCAAGTAAGGAAGGATATCTGTTCTGGGCACTCCAGGAGAGTCTAAACATTTCAGTCAACAGCATTCTTTACACGTATAGAAAGGAACACCACATCATGAAAGCGAAGTTACACAAACTCATTGGTACGACAATGCTTGGCTTAGCCCTGTTCTCAAATGGTATCCCTGCGTGGGCGGGCCAAGTGAGTCCCGGTCAGGTTTTCGTGGGACCCACCCACGCAAGCGGGAGCATGGCAGGGGCCCGCTACAGTGCCGACAACCAACAGTACATCGGCTGTCAATTCTGGAATATCTCCGGTCCGTTCGTGACCTGTGGAGCAAGGAACAGCATCGGCCAGACGTATTTCTGCTATAGCACTGAGTCGCGACACGCGGCAGCAGTCAAGGGAATCACTGATTCCTCGCGAATTGGTGTCGCTTCGAGCACGCTCAATCCTGCCGTCTGTGACAACTTGTACGTTGAGAACTACTCTGACTACCTCAGATAGCGACGCAACGGCGTAGCGGAACACTATGAACAATGAAGAAAGGAGAACAACATCATGAAAGCAAATCTGAAAAACATCTTGAATATGGCAGTTCTGGGGATGACCCTGGTGACCACGACCGTGCCGACGTGGGCAGGTACCGTGAATACCAGAGGAGTCTCCATAACCAACACTCCAACTCAGCGTTCGGCAATCGGCACCATGGTCGGCGCGCGCTATAGTGCAGACCCCAACCAATCGATCGGGTGTAAATCTCACACGCTGAGTGCGTATTCGTGGACCACGTGTTATGCCAGGGACAGTGCAGGCAGATCTCTGCTCTGTGGCAGTGGCGATTGGAAGTTCTTAGAGGTAGTCCATGCCATGACGGAATCTTCGCAAATTTCCTTCGGAGTGGACCTTAACGGAACCGGCTGCAGTAACATCCTCGTGTACCAAGGCTCGGACTTGCTCAAGTAAGAAAGGACACCCATTCAGGTCATTCTGAGAGAGTCCGAACGATTCTCTCAACAACACTCTTTACTCTTACAGAAAGGAAAACGACATCATGAAAGCGAAGTTACAGAAACTCATCGGTACGGCAGTACTGGGCTTGGCCCTGTGCGCGAATCACATGCCTGCATGGGCGGGCTTCACGCTCAGCAGTGAGGTATACATAGGCGCAGGCTCCGGCAGCGTACACGGGTCCCCAACCGGCGCGCGCTATAGTGCAGACAGCAAACAATACCTCAATTGTAGCGCCTACAGCTTTGCGAGTGCTGGCAGCAAACCGTCCGTCTTTTGTGAAGCGGCGGATAACAGCGGCAGGTCTTTCTTGTGTGTAAGCATTGATCCGAGATTTGTGGACGCGGTCAAGGGGATGACTGCCGCCTCGTACATCTACGTCACTCGGAATGGGAACACCTGCACCAATCTGGAAATCGACAACGCATCTGACTACCTCAGATAAGCAACGGCTACGGTGAGACACCGCGGCGAGAGCGTGATAGCGCTCCCGCCGCGGATGGAAAGAAATGACCTCCACATTTTCACGAAAGGGAACAGAGTATGACAGAACAGAAAAAAGGACTTTGGCGGACGAATGTCACGGTAAGTATTGGCCTCATCTTGGGCCTTAGATCGGGTCTGCAAACTATACCCGGTGGGCAATGAGGGCATTGGCTAAACACAGGAAGGCATAGCGACTGGCCAAGGTATGTTCCCAATTCACTCAAACCAAACGCAAGTCGTCAACTAAACCATACAAAGGAAATTATGATGATCACTACACCAGACATGGACACGATTCGAGCATTCGCAGCGCTCGATGTCGCCGGACAGCGTGTGTTGCGCTACGACCTTGAGCAGCTCTGGGCGCGCAATAATCGGGCGTACGATGGCTCGACGTACGTTGAAGCTGAATATCTCGACGTAGTGGCGATCCGTGGCTAAATACAGATTCGAGACCTCATGTTCATTTGGACAACATCCGGGTGGGTACGGACGTAATATTCACCTCTAGTGGTGTAATAAATCGCTCGACCGTCCGGCGAATGTTATCAACTTGTGTGGTATCGAGCGTGATAGCAAACACCGATAAGCGATGCGTTCCTGTCTCTAACTGATTGATACCAGAGAACTCAAAGCCGAAGTGAGGTTTATTGCCTACGTGAGTTTCGTCAGTTTGGCTGTCGTCGAAGTAGAGTCGTTGTTCAAGTCGTTGCAACGCGCCTTCCAAGCGAGCAATCAAAAGCAACGTCCGTCCATTGGGCAGTACGAGTGCGGCCCAGCGGGCAGGGCGTCGCTGTAACGCCTGCTCGGCTGTGTCCATGTGACCGTCAACTAGGCTGTTGTTTTCCTTTCCTTCCACTAAGAGGCGAGCGCCGCTGAGATCGAGAAAGCGAAAATACGCCTGGAGTTCGCCATCAGCCAGGACAAGTCGTGGTGGAACCTTCAACTTTACGGTCGCAGTTCCCTCGACGAAATCTCGATAGAACAGCACATCAATGCGGCCATTGGTGCGGAAACCCAAAGGCAGAGGAATCCAATAACGTGCCCGTCGAATGGTTCGCACTGCCCCCTGGCGATAGGCAAGAACCTCTGCGTGAATATCTTGATCCGTCCGCCGCAAGGTGAAGAGGCCACGCAGAAACCGTACTTCTCCGATGACGCGAACCCCAGCAATGAGATTTGCCGCGGTATCGCCTGAGTGGTCAACAAAGGCGAGGTGGGT
>JAYVFX010000860.1:0-1979 GCA_043772795.1 Deltaproteobacteria bacterium | reverse complement strand
GCCTCTACGCTCGTGTTCCCTCTTGTGTACGTTTCGAATCATTCTAAGATGAAGAATGGAATCTCACTCGTACAGTGGCAAAGGAGCAGAAATGACAGGAACATCAGAGGTCGTTCACTACAATGGAACCGCACACAGGCAACCACTGTCAAGATCATCACACACACAAGCCACGAGAGAGGGAACGGTGAAAGCAAAAATCTTAGTGGTAGATGACGATCCGGGGATTTTGAATCTCTTAAAGTTGCATTTGGAAACCGCGAATTTCCATGTGACTTTAACGGAAACAAGCAGTGAAGCTATAGCCCAAGCAACGGCGGAAATATTTGACCTCGCGTTCGTCGATTTGCGCATAGGTGATGAAGATGGCATCGGCCTGCTGGAGCAGCTGCTCCGTATTCAACCGACACTCCCGGTGATTATTGCTACCGCCCACGCCACGATTGAAACTGCCGTCGATGCGACGAAGAAGGGAGCGTACGATTATCTCACTAAACCGTTTGAGACGACGGATCTCTTACACCGCATCGAGCAAGCCTTAGAAGTCTACCACTTAAAAACCGAGGTCGAACGGTTACGCACCATGGTGGAGGAGCGCTATCAGTTTGACAACATCATTACCGTCACTGAAGTGATGCAGAAGGTGTTACGACAGGTAGCGCAGATTGCCGTCACCGAGTCGACTGTCTGCATCTATGGCGAAAGCGGTACGGGAAAAGAGTTAATTGCCAAAGCGATTCACATTGCCAGTCGCCGCGCTCAAGGCCCGTTTGTCGCGATTAACTGTGGAGCGATTCCCGAAGGATTGCTGGAAAATGAATTGTTCGGGCACATGAAGGGAGCGTATACTGGTGCAGATCGCCCGAAGAAGGGGTATCTCCAACAAGCGGAAGGCGGGACGTTGCTGCTTGACGAGATTGGCGAACTGCCGCCGATGTTGCAGGTCAAATTCCTGCGCGTCTTAGAGGAACGCGAATTCTATCCTCTGGGTTCTTCGCAGCCGCTCAAGATCAACCTTCGCTTGGTCGCGGCGACCAACCAAGACTTAGGAAAATTGGTCTCGCAAGGCAAATTTCGTGAAGATTTGTATTATCGTCTGCACGTGTTGCCAATTTTTTTACCGCCATTACGGGACCGTCCTGGCGATATTGCCCCGCTCGCTCAACACTTTATGCAACGGTTCGCTCAGGATCTTAGTAAAGAGATCAAAGGTTTTACTCCTGAAGCGCTCAAACGCTTAATGCTGCATGAATGGCGGGGAAATGTCCGCGAGCTGGCGAATGTTATTGAGCGAGCCGTGGTGCTTACCCCGACGTCAATGATTACACCGGATCTGCTCCTCCTCGGAAAACCGGAAACGCAAAGCATGCAACCCACTGAACCCTCTACTCTCAGAGAAGCGCGTGAGAAGTTCGAGCGCACCTATCTCATCCAAGTGCTGACCTCGGTGAAAGGCAACGTATCTCGTGCCGCTGAGGTATCGGGAAAAGATCGGGCTGAGTTTTATCGCTTGTTACGAAAACATGCGCTCACTCCTAGTGAATTTAAGAGTGAGAAAGCGGTAGCGTCGTAATGTTGCGGAGAGTTTATGATACGCGTTCTGCTGCAGAGTGAAGTGGCGGCCGTACGAGGAACATGTACCATTCTTCTCGGCTCGGCGTGCCAGCCAATGCTCCCATAAGGGATACAAGCAGTGTCACCACCAGCATACCGAACGTGACCCACGCTCCAACTGTCGCATCGTGCAGGACGATAGCGCTCGCTTCAGTGGCTTTCTGGCGCGCACGTTCGTTCATACGAGACAAGAAGTTACGAATTGTTTCCTCTATCGCAGTGGGATCATCCCGGACTAATGCAATGTGCCCTTGTAGGTCCGCTATTGCTTTTTCTGCTTCTTCCTGCGAAATCCCCGTCATTGCCGCAACCATGACAGGGACCTCTGGATCCGCCAGACGCATCGTCAGTTGGTGAGAATCTTC
>JAYVFX010000859.1:0-7759 GCA_043772795.1 Deltaproteobacteria bacterium | reverse complement strand
AAGATCGTCGAACATCACGGCGGACGCATCTGGGTGGAATCCTGTCCGGGTGCGGGCGCTACGTTTTATTTCACAGTGGGAGAGAAAAGTAGTCAGTAGTCAGTGCAGCACCGCTCCATCCCATAACTGGGTAAGAAACTCCTGCCACGGGAGAAGGTCGATCCCGTCTTCTATGCGTTGCGCGCGGTCAACTTGTGAGACCACGATATAGCGGCGGGCACGAAACTCTTCTTTGAAGTCGCGCAGGCCTTTCAGGTGATCGGCGGTTGGGTTGGTGGAGGATTTCACCTCGATCGTGATCAAGCCCCCACAGAAAGCAACTCTGCGAAGCCGGAAGAGATAAATCGATGTTTCTTTTATACATGCATATCGAAAGTAGAACTTTCGATATGCATAGGCAATCTTATACTCGCGTTTGCTTACGGTTAACTCATCTCCCCAACCGCTGTATTGTCACAGGTTGCTATATAGAGTGAGGAGCGTTGCGTCTGCACTTGCTGTGACAGGTCGCGAAGTAAGGCTACAAGCCGAAAGCTTCAAGGCCACCCTATCTCTCCTTTCCCTATAGACTATAGCCTACAGCCTATAGTCTACAGCCTTGCTTTATATGAGTTCGCGCACTTTATCCGACAACACGGTCCAAGCAATCTGTGTGCGATTGGGTTCGCCGCGAGCGAGCGATTTGGCAAAGTTCGTTGCCTGTTCGACGGTAATCTTCGCCGGCATTGGGGGTGCGAAGGGATCGACAACGGCTTCAACAATCACTGGGCCGGGCGTAGCGAGTGCTTGATCTAAAATTGCTCCACACTCAGAGGGATTTTCGATGGTCAAGCCTGTACCCCCGCATGCACGCGCGAAGGCGGCAAAGTCAATCGGCTGCAGTTCGCAGCCATATTCTGGATTGCCTAAAAACACCATCTGCTCCCATTTGATCATGCCCAGCGTGTTATTCTTGATGATGATAACTTTGATCGGTAACTGATACTTCACGGCGGTAGCAAACTCGGCCATCAACATCGAGAAGCCGCCATCGCCGACAAAGGCAATACATTGTCGGTCGGGATATGCGATCTGCGCGGCAATCGTATAAGGCAACCCATTTCCCATTGTCGCGAGCGTCCCGGAAAGAGAGTACATCTGTCCGCGTTTCACGGGCAGTTGGCGGGCGAACCAGGTCGCGATCGTACCGGAGTCAGAAGAAACAATCGCGGTGTCGGTGAGTCGCTTCCCTAACTCCCACGCCACGACTTGCGGTTTCATCGGCATGTCTTGCCGCGTACCGCGCTCCTCCATCAGTGCCCACCATTCTTTCATGCCAGCCTGGGCTGTCTCTAAAAAGCTGCGGTTTGCATTATGCTCCAACCATGGCAACAAAACTTGTAGAGTCTGCTGGCTATCGCCTGCAAGTCCGACCTCTACTGGATACCGCAGGCCGATCCGCATGGGATCTGCATCAATCTGGACTGCGCGGGCTTGGCCAGGCTTGGGCAGAAATTCGATGTAGGGAAACGAAGTCCCTACCATGAGCAAAGTATCACACGCTTCCAGTGCGTCCTGTGAGGGGCGGGTGCCTAACAAACCTATCCCTCCAGTTGTATACGGACTGTCATCCGGGACTGCGGCCTTGCCGAGAAGAGCCTTGATAATCGGGGCGCCGAGTTTTTCTGCCACTTGTTCAAGTTCATCGGTTGCGTGCAGTGCACCTTGACCGACCAAGATCGCGATCTTCTTGCCGGTATTCAGTAGGCTTGCTGCGCGTTGCACATCGTCGGAATGCGGCAGACCGGCGCGACGGGCGTAAATTGCCGCGGTATGACCAGGAACCGCTCGTTTCGAATGCTCTCCGTCTTCCTGTTCTTGCATATCAACCGGGAAGTTAATATGCGCCACTCCACGATAGCTCAACGCCGTGCGACAGGCCAAGTTAGTCACTTGCTCGACATGGCTCGGACCCATGATGCGCGTATTGTACACTGCCACGTCCATAAATATGCGATCAAGGGCAACGTCTTGTTGAGCATGGGTGTCAATTAAATCGTGAAAATGATGACCGGTAATGGCAAGCACTGGTTGCCCATCGAGCTTGGCGTCGTACAAACCATTGAGGAGATGGAGACCGCCAGGGCCAGACGTTGCCAGGCACACACCGAGTTTGCCAGTGTACTTGGCATAGCCACAGGCCATTAAGGCTGCCGACTCTTCATGTCGTACTTGGATAAAGCGAATGCGCTCTTGTCGTTGACGGAGACCTTCCATCAATCCATTGATGCCATCCCCTGGAAGTCCAAAGATAACTTCCACTCCCCATTCACAAAGTGTGTCTAATAACGTAGCGGCTGCCGTATGTGCCATTGCTTACTCCTATGAACTCTGTGTCGCGGGCGCTCCTGTACTCACTAAAGCGTCGCTTGTTGAAAGATGGCGTTGACCTCAAGCGGTGCGGAGGTACTTAGAATTGTGGTAAAAGCCACACCAAAGGTGTTGCAAATAACCAACACTTGCTTGCTCTTTTCTGCAGGTGAGCTCCAGTCCGTTAGATCCAGCACCTATTGCAATATGTCCCAACTAGCTCTCGGGAGCAGGGCAGCAATTTACGTACCGTCCGCACAGATCTAGGGGCTCTTTAGAGTTTACGGAACCTCATCAAGACCTCGTCTATAATCCACAACGACAATCCGAGTATGCCAAATAGGCTAAGTGCTGGCACAGGCTGCCAGATTACTAACCCGCCGAAGAAGCCTAAAACACCGCCAAGGTATTTGATGTAGTTGAATTGCTCGTTAGAGGTATTCTTGAGCAGATCTTCAAGTTGCGCCTCGTCATATTTACCCATATTGGCCATGAGTAAGCCGTGCACGTCTAGTTGTTGCACGAAATGCAACACTGCCTGCGTCACCCACTGTTCAAGTTCTTGAGAACGGGCTTCGATGTGGAGTGGCAGCGCATCGAGTAAGTAATGACCACGGTCGAGTAGCCCATCTAACGAGTTGGGCAGCTCACGGATGGCAGTGTCGATCTGGGTCTCTAACTCCTCTTCTTTGAAGTGCCGTAAGAGGTTCAGGATGATACCGCTCAAACCCGTCGTTTGTTCCTTCATCTTCTGGATCACGACCTGCACGAGTTCTTCTCGGACATGCTCATCAGCGACAACTTGATGAACGTAATGGATCACCAACTGTTTTAAGTCTGTACGAAACTCCGGATCTTCCACCATACTGCGCACTACGCTTAGTGCGGTCTCGCGCGCGCGCGGGATGAGTCCGTTGGCCTCGATTTGTTGGTGAATAAGCTCAGCGTTGATCAGACGCTCTGAGATGGACTGGGCGAGTCGTGCGATAACGCGTTCACGCTGCGCAGGGATCAGTCCTTGACCGAAAATTGGTCGGCGGTGACGCGGCTGGAAGAGCATCGCCACTGCCAGCCAATTAGTGAGAAAACCGATGAGACCGCTGACTGAGAGCATGCGCAGCAATCCATCGAGTGCCACTGGCGTGTTCCACACTTGAAAGGAAAATCCCGGAAAGTCCCATACAAGTGAGACCACAAAGAGCGTCGTCAGTATGGCGGGGGTCATTCGTAGATAGCGCAGAGCGGGAACGTGTATGGCGACCAGTGGCAGAGGCGGTGTGAGGACGCGCGAGGAAGATGGGGTGCGGCTGTGGCGTGTACCATACTTTTTTAGGAGGGCCCAGAGATCGAAGGCATGCGTGCGCGTCTCGGCTCGTACATGAGGTAGCAACTCCTCTACTGGTACCGGTGGTTCAGGAATGTTCTCTATGTGTGGCACAGAGCCTGAAATGGCGTTAGTGGCAAAGTGCGGTTCAGCTGAATCTCTAACTGCTCTTGAATTTGTCATTCTATGGTTAGAGCAACAGCCGTGCCGAGGGTCCATGACAACTGAACTGAGAAATGTGTGACTTTTACACTACTAGTGTAGGGAAAGCTCTACATCTTATCCCGAAACTCCAAACATAAACTGTAACAATCTACGAATAGTGTCAGCAATGGGCGCGTTCTCTCCTCGAGTTTTTTCTTCTGATGATTGTGGCACAGCAGTTGCTCATTACCTCCTATGTGGGCTCATTTAATAATCTTTTAGGAGGTGCGTTATGTTGAGTTGGGCCATGACGTTTTTGGTGTTTGCGTTGATTGCTGCGGTCTTGGGTTTTACTGGGCTCGCGGGGACCGCATCAAGCATCGCCTACATTCTCTTTGTCGTCTTTCTGATTGCCTTTGTGGTCAGTCTCGTCACCGGGCGACATGGGCCGGCTACGTAAGAGACTTAGGCGATGAGCATTTAATTACAACTTGTGCAACGTAAAAAGAAAAATAGTCATTAACGGAGGTACAGTATGAGTATAGCAAAAGCAAAGTTTATTAGGATCAGTGGTTTCTGTAGCGCACTTCTTCTAGCAAGCTCCTTCACCGTTGCTGCTGCCAGTAGCAACGAAATGTGGAACCAAGGAAAAGCAGAACTACAAAAGCAATTGGCACCGGGAACACCCGCGGCCGATTATCGCAAGAAAATGGAGGAACTGGGCTACAAGGTTACTTCGACCAACTATAACAATAAAGATTATCTTGAATACGAGATCGTCAAAGGTGACATGACGTGGGAAGTGCAGATAAATGTAGATGATAAGAATAACAAGGCAACGAAAGTTGATGTAGTTGCAAACACCTGGAAAACGGATGCTACAGAGCGTGCCCTCGGGCGCAATGTCGCTACAAATAGTAAACCGATGTATCGCAACCGATATAGTGAGCGCGACCGTGTCTCTGTTTCAGGTCTCATTAAAGAGCTAGAAGCTATGCCAGTCGGTCAAACGAAGCAATTCTATAAAGACACTCTCGCCAAGCAGGGATACGAAGTTACCCGAATTAACACAGACGACGCAGATGAGCTAAGCCTTGAAGCCGTCAAAGGTGCTAATAGTGTTGAGTTAAATGTGGCCTTCAACGAGAAGACAGGTAAGAGCACGAGTATCGATGCAGATAGCATGTGGTTCGAATCTGAATCTACTAGCGAAGCACGCCATAGTCAGGAAGTTCAGAGGTAGTACTCGGAACGAATAAAGACTTCAGAGTGGAGACCTGTGTCCCTTTGCAGTTCTGCTCTGATATGAAGCCCCTCCTCCCCAGAGGGGCTTTTCTACTAAGGAGATCACTATGAGAAAAATCGGAACAATCAGTATTGCTGTCTTGTTGATGACGGGAGTGGCGGTTGCTGGCGATGTGACACAGAGTGAGGAAAACGTCAAAGAGAAAACGACCCACACAACCACCGTACAGGAAAACGCCGACCACACAGGAGCGAAAAGACATAAACGTACGACAGTGAAAAAACAGCAGGAGACCACAACTTCATATAATACGGGAGATACCCCTACCACCCGTAAACGGATGAAAGTTGAGAAAAAAAGTTCAACGACTACAACCTCTGATGGTAGTGATAAGAGCGCCCCAGGATCTACTCGGGAATATCATCAGTCTGAAACGCATCACGAACACACCACCAAGGAAGTCGAAAAGAAATAGCTTTCTCTTAGAGGGAGTAGATATGTGGCGGGGACGGACGAACGGAAACTTTCGTAAGAGAGCGTTCACTCACCCCCGCCTTTTCTTTGTGGTGATGGTACTTTGCCGTAACGTAAGTCAGGCCTGGCCCCCAGGCTCCACGAATCCCCGCCTGACACATCAGACACTTGCTGCGAACAAAACAGTCGAAGAGCGCGATATGGCTTGTCCCCCCTCTCTTCTCGTGACGTCGTTTCTCCACCAGCAGATTTGCGTGCATGCGTATTTAGGAGAAAAACTCGCAGTCGCACATAGAAAGCTGGAACAGCAAGGATTTACTCGGAAATCACAGCTCGAAGTGCCGCGACTTACTGGCTTTCGCCCTGGAAAAACGAGTTTGCATGGGCAAGGCTTGGCAATCGATATCGATGCCGCAGCGAACCCATATATCATTCACGAGCATTATGAAGGCACGATAGATGAAGAGCTGACGGTGGTGTACGAGCGCATTGCTCAGTTTATGCTGGACCGTTGGTCAATCCTCCCTTCGTTGGGTGCCGAACGCCCAGCGAAAGAAACGCGCCATGCCTATGTCGCACGATTGTATGACAGATTGTTACTCGAAAGTGTTGCCATGCAACAGTATTTCGCGCTCATGCAGGATGGAAAACGATTACAAGTATACGTGCACACAAAACCGGGTGCGCAGCGTGTACAGTTGCCAACGACATTTCTTTCTCTTCTCACAACGAATGATCGCTCTTTCACGCAGACACCCGATACGTCGTCAGCTTCGATAACAAACGCGGTAATCGACCAAATCCGGCTTCGTATGATGTCTGATTGGGTCACTTTGACGGGTCATGAGGGGCCACCAGTGCTCGCCCTCGATCCTGCTAGTGCAGCACAGCCATCAGCATGTGTATATTTGCCTTACCCTCAGGTTCCCTCACCCGCACCTGATGATCGTGTCACAGGGGAGGGTGATCGCCCGTTCGACTCCAAAGGCGGAGCGCATCCTGGGCGTTCTCCCCTGAGGGGCTTCCTCACTCTGAGAAAAGAGGTGGTCCTCACTCTCATTGATGCAGGTCTACGGTTGGGAGCTATTGATTTTGCTCGCACTAGCGGTGACATCATGCACTTTGACAGTCGCGACGCATCATGTGACAAGAGCAGCATCCCAGAACCATGACTGCTCTCGGATTCAGCGTAAAAGTAGCGATGTTACGGTCGCATGACATGATTTCTCTCCTTTATCTGGCTTAATCTGTAGACGTAGATGGGTCACTCTTTTTGCCAGTACCGACCAGGTTTCGCGCTCCCATGTAGTTCCCGGTGGACTGAAGTTATACTCTTGGCGGATCAGCTCTTGATAGCTCCGTCCGCCATCAGTCGAAAAAGAGATTGTCAGTTCTTGGGTGCGTTGTACTTCTCGTTCTTCAATTGCGAGGACAATCTGCCGAATCGTCTGTGGCGTATCAAAATCGAGAATAAGACATTGTTCCCCAGGGTTTGCCGCAACCCACCGGCCCCTGCTGGTGTGATCTTCATAATTGAAAATATTATCAATCGGGTGCTCTGGATCCTCAGACGTAACGATCACCGTAGTGACTGCGGTAATATCTATAGCTCCTAAATCGGATTCGACTACCGGTGCATCCATAGTGTTAATAATACGCTTGTGGAGTGTGCGTGATGTTTCTTCCATATTTTACTCTTCAATTGGGGGAAGGGTAGCAATAGGTAAAAGCTCATGAGCCCATCGTACGCGATAGTTAATCGCGACTTGAAAGGCCTCACAATAGTCGCGTTCGACTTGGAACCCACGAAACTTCATGTTCGTTTCCTCGCGCTCAATGAGATGCTCGATACTGTCTAGATGTGCGACTCCTTGCCGTTCTGATAATTGTTTGTGCAGCTTGAGCGCCTCTATCTTTTGTTGCCAGGTCTCGGCCACATCGACATAGATCGCACCTTGCGAGTTCAACCCACTAGTCGTTTCCGTGTAGAAGAGGTTTCCGACTTTATGCACTGGGTGGGGCGATTTAATTTCCCCTACCCGTGCCAGGAGGCAAGCTCCGAGTACTGCCCGTGAGAGTGCACGGTGGTCGGGATGATAATCGGTCGGTTGATGGGTGAGAACGATATCCGCCTTGCATTCGCGGATCATATCCATGATTTGATGAATATGTTTCGGGTCGTCGACAATCGCTCCTTCCTCGAAGCTCAGAAAGCGGTACTC
>JAYVFX010000858.1:0-4604 GCA_043772795.1 Deltaproteobacteria bacterium | reverse complement strand
GTTCTGGTGGATAGACGGAGGGCATGAAGAGATCGATCGATGTGGCATCAATCACCACGAATGCGACTTGCTCAGGTTGCATGGCGACCAGCCGTCCCCAAATGGCATAACGTTTGGGCCAAAAGTCCTCACCTTCGTCGTAGAAACGCTCAGTCTGTTTGTTCACGACGATGCCAAACGGGACACAGTCGAGACGTGTGACAATGCCGCCATCGAATTTGGGTGCACGTCCGTCGATGGCGACAGCATGGCATTGCTGGGGATCACCAACGGTTTGCACGTTATAGTTCAACAAGAGTCTGAGCACCTCGCCGCGATTGTGAGGAGTGCCGCGAATGAGGAAGTTCTGAGCCGCTTCGCCCCAATACTCCTGCAACCATTCGATGTTAGCCTCGAAACCACCGGCGGCGGCGACGAAACTTGATGCTGTGACTTGGTATTCCGCACTCGCCTTTTGTACAATTGCTGAACGAAATACACTGCCCGTGATATTGAGATCGATCACCTTCGTATCATAGACAGCGTGTACTCCAAGCGTTGTTGCCGTACGGTAGAGCGCATTGAGCAGCGCTTTCCCACCGCCAAGGAAGAACGCGTTCGTACGACCGAGACTTAAGGTTCCACTGAGTGAGGGTTGAAAGTGTACTCCCTGCTGCTGGTGCCAATCCCATAGTTCTGCGGAACGATCGAGCGTCAACCGCGCGAGCTGTTCGTTAGTCTGGCCGCCAGTGACGCGTAGCAAGTCCTCCCAATACTCATCGACCGGATACGGCCCAGTGAGTATGCCGTTTCCCGCGTTATGTGCCACCCGCATGTTACGCGTGTGGCGACTGTTGCCACCGCGCATTGCCTTAGGAGCTGCTTCGACAATCAGCACTGACGCACCTGACCTAGCAGCAGTAATTGCCGCACACAGCGCAGCGTTGCCGCCACCGGCCACGAGCACATCGTAGTGTTGCTTGAGTATGTTTCGGGTGTCAGTCATGCCTGTCATTTCACAATTCACGGGTTCTCTTGGCGAAATCCTCCCTCTCCCTCCTTTTCCAAAGGAGGGGATCTAAAAGCCCCCTTTGCAAAGCCTGTCCTGAGCCTGTCGAAGGAGGGGCCGCGTGGTTCGACTCGGCTCACCACAGGCTCCGCGCGGGGGGATTTGGTAGCGTTGAGGGAAAGAAGAAAACATTCGCCAACAAAGTCTCCACTGCATAACGTGCAGGTACCTACTACGGAAACCGTCGTCCGTCGTCAATTGGTTGGGGTTGGTGGTAACGGCAAGTCGAGACTCTGTATACAAATCCTACCCGTGACTTTAAGCTTGACGCCGCGATGCTCCGACGGCTTCGGGAGTACAGTGTGCGAGCATGACAAGGGGAGGCTGGGTTTGAGGCTGACGATCTTCGTTGCGGTACTCACTTTTTTTAATGGGACAATTTTCGCACTTCCGCAAACTGCAAACGCAGCAAAGCCGGGTTCGTTCTGTCTTCGCCAGGCGGACCAGCGTGCTTGTTTCGAGGTCGTGCTTGACGTCCAGGCCGAAGCGACGACACCTGTACTTTCTCCAGTATCATTGAAAGAACTTTCCTGGACAGTGAAGGACGGGACGTACATTGGCATGAAAACTGGGCCGGTATGGCATGCGACGGTCACACTCACTCCAACAGACGGAGCCGTAGCGCTATCCATTGTCCTGCACTATGCCGTCGAAGCGATGATTGAGCGAGAAGTTGTAATCGTTCGTTTGCCTGGAACTGGACGGATGATCACGAGAGCCCTTACTTTTATTCCTACCCCTATAGCTTTACGGGTTGATCGTGGCACTCCGATCTTTGTGACCGCTGGTGACCTTGCAATTGTTGGTGGGACTGGACTTGTTGCGGCTCGTTATCAGCCATCGCCGAAGCGCAGCAAAGCCCCGGCGACTGAAGTTCAGCTCATCCTCGACGATCGCGCCGCGCATCCATTTTCTGTGTACCCGCGCTGTCTTGATAAGCTTTCAACTCCTGAAGGGAATTGGCTCGGTCTTGAACAGCATCGGGTGGCAAAAGACCGGTTAACTCGTGCCGCTGGTACGACAATGCAAGCGCAAGCCGTGTTCTATCTCACAGATTCTTCGGTTGTTCAGCTGCCTGTCATTATCGAGCGCTGGGAAGCGGGAGCAAAAGCGGCATTTATTATCACTGACCATGCTGACCGTACTGACCCACAGGCGCTGCGAGCGATCTTGTATGGAACCTCAGACAAAGCTGCGCCGGAGTATGGCCAACGCGGGTTCTTTGGTCATGGCTTGAAACTGACTAAAACGTTCTTCGCCAGCGGTAAACGTGGGACGCTTGATGACGATCCCGAGATTCGCGCTCTTGCGGCAGAGATCCTGGCCGCAGGAAGTGAGGTTGGCTCCCATTCCATTAGCGCGCGGAAAGACACACGGCAGGTCGTCGAAAAAGGGCTTGCCTCATTCGACCCGTGGCAGACGGTGACCTGGATCGATCACCAGCCATATACCAATTGTGAAGCGCTCTCGAATCTCGGGTGGAACATGACCGACCCGTACGGAATCGAAGATCTCCTCGTTGCCCATGGCTATCGGTGGCTTTGGACAGCCAGTGACTTCAATCGTTGGGGATTGCAGCTCGGCAACCTCTTTGGTGGAGAACCGACGATGGCGATGCCGGTCTTCTTTCCCTTTCCGCCTGATCCACGCTTGTGGGTGTTTCGCAGTGAATGGTTCTATGCGCCTCCTGCACAATTGGCTGCAACGATGAATGATGCTGCCCTGGCAAAGTTGGAAGAGCAACGGGGAATTTTTGTAGCCCATACCTATCTTTCGGCGTCCGCTACGACTACACGCGAGAGTGCACATCGGCAGGCGCTTGCCGTACATCCTGCCGGCAATGGAGCGCTCGCAATAGATGCTGCGCTTGACGCGGCACTTGCTCGTGTCGGTACACGGGTACACGCAGGCACAATGGCGAGCCTCACTTGGCGTGAAGCAGGGGACCGCCTCCGTGCGCTTGGTGGTATCGAAACTCACTATCTTTCTGATGGTAGCGTTGCCATTGAGAATCGTGGAACGGCCGACCTTCCTGGCTTGACAGTAGCGATTCCAACCGGGAACGCCGAGTTCACGATTACAGGAAGTGCTGTCGCTGGCACACGAAAGGAAGCCGGTCGTTCCACGATTTGGTTCTCGTTAGGGAAAGGTACTCAAGTAAAGCTTTCCGCAACTATCGATGGAAAACGAATTCCCTTCTTGCCAATGCAGACCGCGACCTTGGAGGCGTTATGAGTGTCCGTCCTCTTCAACCGATTGATATTCGCCCGTTGAGTGAGGCCCTTGCGCTACTCCCGCTAATGCAGCGTTATAATCGGTCCGCTCACGTGATTGCCGAGAGTCTGGAAAGTGCCCATGCTCTCGGTGATGGTCTTTTGGTGTTTGACGATGGAAGCGGAGCTCAAGGACTGTCGTGGTTCTTGTTCTCGGGGACACTTGGTCTCGGGGGGTATTTACGTTTAATGGCGGTCTCTCCTTCTGCTCATCGCAAGGGTATCGGAGCAGAACTTCTGACAGCCTACGAGGCTGCGGTGGCGACCCAGAGTCGCCACACGTTTCTGCTGTGCAGTGATTTTAACGTTGAGGCCCAGCGCTTTTACGAACGGCATGGATATTCACAGGTTGGTCGTCTTCCCAGTCTTGTCGTTACCGGCGTTGATGAACTGCTCTACTGGAAACGATTGGCCGGAGTGTAGCGTACGGAAAACTGAGAGATGGCTATTATTCCTCTGCTGTCTGGTTTACGTGGCGCAGTTTTCCTCCTTATTGCAGTTATCTCGATTGGAGTTGCCGGGTATCGGGTATTGGAGAATTACTCCTGGCTGGAGGCGTTCTACATGACCGCGATTACGCTCTCGACGGTAGGGTTCCGCGAGGTGCAACCGCTCAGTCCGACCGGCCAGATTTTTACCATGCTGCTACTTGCCGGTGGCTTAGGTGTAGTGCTGTATACACTGAGTGCCGTGATAGAGAAGGTTGTCGAGGGAGAGTTTCAACAGTTTTTTGGGAGACGACGGATGCAGAAGCAAATTGAAGCGCTGGCTGATCACTATATCGTCTGCGGTTTTGGCCGCATTGGCGAGATTGTGTGCCGTGAATTAGCCTCGAAACCAGTACCGTTTGTGATTATCGAAAAAGACGAAGAACGGGTCCGCGCCGCTGAGGCCGCTAATCACCTCGTCCTTACAGGCGATGCTGCCGATGAAGAGATTCTTATGAATGCCGGTGCGCAGCGTGCCAAGGGGCTCTTTGCTACGCTGGCGACGGATGCTGCCAATGTCTTTGTTACGTTGACGGCAAAGGGGGTGAATTCAACGTTGTTCATTGTCGCGCGAGCTGAGAGTGACCGCAGTGAACGGACATTACTTCGTGCCGGCGCGGATAAAGTGATCTCTCCCTATGCAATGGGCGGGCACCGTATGGCGCAAGCCGCGTTACGTCCGGCAGTCGTTGATATTATTGACTCGACTGTTGTGTTTTGGGGCAGAGGCTGACCTGGGGCCAGGAATTGTGGATGATGTGGGCTTCCTCCAAGCGGAATGGTAGCATCTGAGCG
>JAYVFX010000857.1:0-3098 GCA_043772795.1 Deltaproteobacteria bacterium | reverse complement strand
ACGAACGAGACCCCAGGAATTCCTTGGATGCACTTGTTGGCCGTACAAGCACAGAGATCGACGCCATCACGAACGAGGTCCAAGTCTTCAGCCGCAAGTGAACTTACCGCATCAAGTAATAACCAGCGACCAGCATGACGGGTGATGGCTCCGACTTCTGTGACGAGGTTCAACAACCCGGTTGTGGTTTCGTGATGCACCAACGCAACCGCATGGATGGCAGGATCGTTGCGCAGGGTGGCTTCAATCTGGTCAAGATCTGGTCGTTGCGTCCAATCGTAGCACAGCTCAACCGTTGGAATGCGATGCGCTTCGGCCATGTGTAACATGCGCTCGCCATACATACCGTTGTTTATGACTAACAGTTTCTTGCCATCGGGAAAAGCTGAAGATACCATCGACTCGACGGCGAGTGTGCCAGAGCCTGTTACTGGTACGGCGGTGTATCCTGCAGGAGCAAACGCCTGGAGTAACTTCGCACGAATCGCTACGAGCAGAGCAGAGAACTCTTCCTCACGATGGCACAGGTCGCCTCGCAATAGCGCCTGCTGCACTTTTGGTGAGACGTTGACCGGGCCGGGGTTTAAAAGAGTGTATTGGCGCATAAAAAGTGGTCAGTAGTCAGGATGCAGTAGTCAGTAGAAAGTCATGCAACCGCAGTCTGGTACGAACTAAACACAGAGAACTGACTACTATCCTTTCAACGCTTTCATAAAACGAGCCGCAATCTCCGGCGGTTCGTGTGTAATTCGCCCGATGTGTCGCTCTTCGCGATCGGGTTCGATCTTGATGAGCAGAAACGACGGTCCCGGCTGGGCGAGAAACTCCTGCGCTGCCGTACGGAGTGTCGCTTCATGGTCTACACGCTGCGCACGTTGGTAGCCACTGGCGCGAGCAATTTCTTCTAATGGCACTTGACCAGACACCGTGCGCTGATTTCCGGTTGACCCATAGACTTCGTTATCAAACACAAAGTGAATAAGATTCTTTGGCTGCGTGGCGGCGATCATCGCCAGCGAGCCCATATTCATTAGGACGTTACCATCACCATCAAAGACCACAACGCGACGATCCGGTCGGTTGAGTGCAACTCCGAGCGCAATCGATGAGGCTAAACCCATCGAACCGATCATATAAAAATTGCCAAGTCGGTCGCTAATATTGAAAGATTCGCGTGAGATGAAGCCATTGGCGTGGACAACCACTTCATCCCGAAGCAACGGGATCACCACAGCAAGGGCTTCAGCGAGTTTCACTGCATGACTCCGGGAGGAAGCAGTAGGGCAACGGGTTTGCTTGTGTGCTTGAGTGTTTCTGCTGCCCAGTCAATCGATTCTCTGGCAGTGTCCGCATTGAGCATTTGGTGGGGAATCTTCAACGTGGATAATAACGTTGTGGAGATATCGCCCATAATCAAATGCTCTGGCGCGTCTTTCCCTTGATACCCACGCCAGGTGATGAGCAGCAGACAGGGGAAGTTGTACATCAGGCTTAACGAGGCCAGCGCATTGACACACACGCCCAAGCCGGAGTTTTGCATGATGACCGTCGGCTGTTTCCCGGCCATATACGCACCAGCCGCAAGGCCGACTGCTGCATCTTCACGGGTCTCGGGAATATAGCCTCCACGTTCTTCTAGCGTCGCAATCAAGCTTTTTGCCAATGAACAGGGGACTCCGGTAAAGAAGTTAAACCCTGCATCAAGGAGTAAACGAAGAAAATCTGGACCAGAGATCATAATGGAGAATTAAAAATTGAGAGTGAAAAAAGTGACAATACTCTTTTACTTTTCAGATAATCCCTACGGCCTGCAGCTTACAGCCTGTTTCTTAGTGCCTTCGTGCGACACGGCGTCGGACGTGTTCTTGCACCCGCTTTTCTTTCTTTGTCACTAAGTCTGTTAAGGCAACGCCCGCTTTCTGCGCCGCAGGGTGGGTCAGTAACATCGGGAGCACAGCGAGTGAGGCAATCAATACACTTCCTACGGCGATAGTCAACAACAACCCCATACTGAAGATGCCATAATACCGCGCCACCATGAGGCTGCCGAACCCTACCATAGTCGTTAGTGAGAACAAGGCCACTGCCTGTCCGGTACTGCCTGCGACCAACTCCGGTCCACTTTCACCGGCTTCGCGGAAGCGATGTACGATATGAATGCCGTTCTCGACGCCAATACCAATAATCAGGGGGATGGCCACGAGGTTGGCGAGGTTGAATTGTAAGCCAAACAGATGCATGAGGCCTGCAGTCCAAATGACTCCTAGTGCTAAGGGAAGAACGGCGAGGAGGGTGTCTCCTACTCGCCGCAAGGTAAAGCACGTTACCAACAAGATTGCGAGAAAAGCGTAGATCGCGCCTTCGATGTACCCTGCTTTCATCGCCTGGATAGATTCATAGCCGATAACCGGTGAACCAGTGACATCAGCGTCTACTTGGCGCAATTGGGTGATGAACTCCTCCAAAGGCGCGCGTTCGCGAATGTTGTTCTTAGGGTAGATTTGGATGAGAAATTTCGCCCCATCGCGACTGACGAAGCGGGTCTTCAACTGTGCCGGAACATCGGCGAACGAAATAGGGCCGGAGGGCTCAAGGTTGTTGCGCAACAGGTTCCACTTATCCTGAAAGTCGCGCAATAAGGCTTGTTGGAAACGTACAAGCGCGGCTTGGGCCTCTCCCTCCGGCATCGTCTGAAGACGGTCAATGACGCTCAATAGCGCCTGCCGCGCTTCACCGAGATCTTGTTCGGCCGGTTTCTTCTGTGGATCCCATTCGCTGTTGTCGGTGCGGATCTTCAGTTTGAGTTTCTCCAGTGTGTCTTGCAGGTCGTGCACGTCTACCGGAGCGGTCGGTGGTAATACCGGTGGAAGATCGCTGAATAACGGTGGGAGTGTCCGTATCAGCTCCAAGCGTTCTTCTTGTTGTTCAGGAATTAGCGAGGCCACGCTTTCTACTGATCCGACGGAAGATAGCTTTTGAAATTCCGCCGCTTTCTGCATGGCCTCAGCAGGTGTAGTAGCTGTGGTGAGGGCGTTCCAAGATGACCGCTCAGAGTTCTCGATAATCCGTTTTTCCCATTTTACCGACTCTGTGCCGCG
>JAYVFX010000856.1:0-5654 GCA_043772795.1 Deltaproteobacteria bacterium | reverse complement strand
CAGGCGCAACGACACCAAGCCTTCCGTCAGCGCAAACCGGAGGAAGAAATCCAGTCCCACTTTCAACAAGCGGCTTGAGTCTTCCGTTCACTATGCCAGCCCTGGGCATCGAGCATGATCGAGATGAGGGAAATAAGAACGATCAGCAGATAGCTATTCACAACTTGAGATATCATTCGCATCCTCCTCTACGCCGGTTTTTCAATGTGGTTCCTTCTCTGGAGCCAAGGCATCAATCCTTGGCCAGATTTGGCGGTGTCTCTGCTTGGACGCAACTAATCCCTAGCTCCAGCAATTTTTCATCCCCCTATATCAAACAAGACGAGAGTGCCTCAGAAGATTAGGTGAGACTCGTCCATGCCCCTTTTCGAGAAAGAGCAATAAATGCACCAAAAAGGGGATAATATCTACCCCCTAATGGGGAATAGACTTTTAGGGGTATTTACCGAGAAAGATGCAATTAAAGTGTCAAATTAATTGGACACTTCCGCGCATGAAATAGGGAAATAAACCCACAGGAAGGCAATGTTACCGCGAAGTGTCCACTATAGTTTACTGTCAAATAAAGTTGACACCTTTCATTATAAGCCAGTCAGCCTGACCGTCCATTCTCGTTTCCCTCACAGCACGTCCGATAATCCCCTCCTGCGCCCAATTTGTCCCTGGCTGCCGCGTCGCTTTCTGCGGTGAATGTCACTTGTCGTTTTTATTGCATGCCAGCGCTACTCTTTGCGGGTGTTTGCACCCTAGCGAGCAGTGCGGAAACGAAGTTACCAAACTCGGAGAGAAAAGAATTTTCGGAAGCACTGTAAAACACCTAGTGATATAGTCGATGAAAGGCAAGTGGTCAGCAGACGGCGTTCTTCCCTTTCCCCGAATTCTGCGCTGCGTGTCGTATCTATCCCGCTAGGTGCTGCTAGTCGCAATGTGTCAGACCGGCTACCCTGTGCCCATGAAACTGACTGAACGACTGCACCGTGCGGCTGCTCCCATTTGGCAGAAAACTCTCACCCATCCGTTTGTGACACGATTAGGGGATGGCACCTTGCCGTTGGAAAATTTTCGCTTCTACATGTGCCAAGACTATGTGTTCTTGATTGAATACAGTCGTTTGCTGGCATTAGCGACGGCGAAAGCGCCTGATTTGGATACGATGGGGCGATTTGCCAACCTGCTTGACGCAACACTGAACCGCGAGATGGCACTTCACCGAGAGTTTGCCGCACAATGCGGCATCAGTGCCGAAGCGTTGGCGAGCACGAAAGCCGCCCCGACTACACATGCCTATACACGCCATCTGGTGCGTGTTGCTGCGTTGGGGGATCTCGCTGAGGTTGTCACCGCGTTGCTGCCCTGTCAGTGGGGCTACAGTGAAATTGGCCAGTTGCTGGCAAAACGGGGCAAGCCGACAGCGGCACCCTTCTATAGCCAGTGGATTGAGATGTATGCCTCGCCGGAGTTTGCGGCGTTGGCTGATTGGTTGCGTGAACTGCTCGATTCTCTCGATGGCACTACGAGTGATGAACGCCTGCAAGAAATTTTCTCGACCAGCGCGCGTTATGAATATCTTTTTTGGGATATGTCGTATCGGCTAGAAGAGTGGCTCCTCTCAGAGACCGCTGGTGAAGTCAAACGATGTTCGGTGGGCTTCCTGCTCAAGAGGGCGGGTAGCGAACGGACTCGACGGATAGTAAAGAGGAGAGGGGAAACACGACGCTGAAAGTCCCTCTGGACGCTGATGCCGAATACAAGGAGAGCTACCATGCAAGTACAGGAACGATTGGAACAACTCAAACGGCAGAAGACGCCGTATTCAACCGCAGAGCTCGATCGACGCGGCTGGCAACGCTATGCCGAGATTCGTGAGGAAATCGAAGCGCAGCATTACGGGGAGTTTGTCATGATCGAAGTAGACAGTGGAGATTACTTTGTCGACACTACGCCGTTGGCGGCGCTGCACCGGGCTCAGGTCGTCCACCCGAACAAAGCCTTCTGTCTGATTCGCATTGGCTACAAAGCCGTGCGCAAGTTGAGAGTGCGATGATTCGCGGGCACGTCACCGCCACCTTCGATCCGGTCATCGAGCTCGGGCTGAAGCAGGGCGACACGGTGACCGTGATTCCCGCGGTCATCGATACGGGCTTTAGTGGCATGCTGTGTCTGGCGGACCGGTATCTCGCCCAGATCGACGTAACGGCTCTTTTCATTGAACGCTATGAGTTAGCCAATGGGGAGGTGGTTGCCCAGGATGTGTTTACTGGCCAGATTGTCTAGGACGGACGCGAGCAGGAGGTCGAGCTGATCGTGACGGCGTCCCAAGACACGCTTGTCGGGGCGGCCTTACTCCAGAACTATACTCTCACCATCGATTACCCGCACCACGAGGTCCGCCTCACCAAAAACCGGCGCAAGCAACACAACCGCACGTGAGTCTGGCCTCCTCTTTCGCATTTAGCATTCCTCATTCTCCATTCATCATTCCCGCAGACGCCTCCGGCCTTCCTCCACGCCGTGCGGCAGACGATGAAGAACACGGAGTGAGGAGAAGAATCATCCCGGATTTTGCTCCGCTCCATCCGGGCTACGGCACTGACGGCATCGTATGAGAAACTCGACCTGGGGCCCGAACAGGGTGGTACAGGCCAACGCAGCGAGACGAAGTTCAGACAATTACCATGGCTCTCTTTCCGGTGCACCATTAATCAAGAAATTCAACAACGTCCCCTATTTCGTTGCTCTTGCGTCTGCCGAGTGCGTCGTATTAGAAACTCGCAGTGAGGAAGAATCTTGCGGGCATGCCCGCGGCTCAGGGCATCCGGCGACAGTTAACAAATTCAACAACGTCCCTTATTTTCCTTTCCGGTGCCGCATTAATCAAGAAATTCAACAACGGTTTGTGAGGCGAGGCTTTGAAGCTAACAGAGAGGGATTTTGGCTATAGAGAAATGAGACAGTTGCTCAAGTAAAGACCTGGCCCTAATTCCCACTAAGTCCCACTAATTCCCAGGGCTGGTTTTGCTACAAGAAACCCTGCACGAGCATGCCGTTGACGGCCTTGTTCGGTCATAACCCGTAGTTCCCTGCAACGTCTTCTATTTCCCCGTGTGACGGGCAGACACGCTGCCCGTGGCACGCACCTATCGTAACCCTATCGCAGGAATTTCTCCAGTCCGTCCAGTCAGAACAGTAAGATCACCATCAGTTAAATAGTTAATCCAGGTTCCAATACCAGAAGAATTACGAACATTGATTGAGAAACAGGCATTTCCTTCGCGATCTAGCGTCCAGGAGCCATCGTTTTGGAGGCTGATAGAGGCGCTAGCTACACTGTCCCGTTCCGTCTCTGTGTATGTCCAGCCGTCGGAATAGAGCACCCCCTCGCGATTGGTGCCGAACTCCGTCGTTGCAGCTCCTGGCCAGGACAGCGCCGGTCCGCCAGGTGCCACGCTTGACGCGTGATCTTTTGCATAGGCATACCAGGAGACCCGCAAGTCAAGAGCCATGATAGCGATACTTGTACCATTCACACTCCCCGTTACAATAGGAGGCCCAGTAGTATTGTTGGGATCTGGCTGCGCGTTTTCGGTTGACTGGTTCGACGCAGAGAGCTGAGGCACACCATCGATCGCGAACGAGTGCGTATCCGTGGCACTCTCGATGTAGGGATATTTCTGGTTCGCCGTATTGAAAAATGGTGGGCTACTAAGATTATATTGACTTGTCTCTTGTACCGTTGCGATCGTCACTGCCCCACTTCGATAATCCGCAGCAATGGCATACGTACCCCCAGTACTTGAGTTATAGGTTAACGGGTTCGTGTTCGTCGTATAAACGCTCTGACCTTGACTCTGCCCGACTAATGTGGGTGTCACCGCCTGGGCCAGCACGTCGACTTCCATCGTATAGCTATATCCCTGAGATGACGAGGTGGTCGTCGAGCCCTGCGTCGATGACGAATTGGTCGTCGGGCCCTGCGGTATAGGGGTAGTCACCGAGGTTACTGCTCCAGAGCTGCGTATCGTCACAGCTTTGGTGCCGGATTCGTTGAAATGCCACGGGGTGTTTTCATTCACATTCGACTTAAGGCGCTCGTGAAACCCACTCAGCGTAATATCAAACACATGCTGCCAATCCCGGTTGGTTCCAAACAAGGATTTGACCCACACACTATCCTGGGTGGGGCTTGTGGAGGTCGTGGAGGTGTTCGTCAGAATCGCCACCAGCCGGCTCTTGCCGGTAATATTCGGATCAGGCTGCAACGCGGCTCCCAAGACGCGATACGAGTTCGGAGCCACCGCAAGTACCTGCCCATTGCGATAAATCGTGTTGGCAAACTGGGATAGCGGGCCCGAGTAGCGATTGGCTGGACCTTGAAACGTCACGATTCCCGCGTCGCCTTTCCAGTCCACGTTGCCGTACTGGAGGGAGGGATCTTCTGTTGCCGTCCACTGGTGCTGCGCATCTTTCATCAGCGCATATTGATGTGCGACAACAATTGCGGGTGAAACAAGCTTGATACGAGACCCCGCCACTGCGGTTCCCACGTCCGTTCCTATTGTACCTTGGAACACCAACATATACTCACCAGGAGTTTTTGGTGCCGGGCGAAGGCCACTCGGAGGCGGAGTAAAAGCCGGAAGGGTCATAGTCTGTCCGGGAAGCAAACCCGCGGTGGGCGTTGGCCAACGGGCCGCACCGATTGAATTTGCCGGATCAATGACGACCGCATACCGGTGGTCCTCCACGTCGTCATAATACAGGGTGAAGTAACCAGAGAAGCGTTCAGAGCTTTCGTTTATTACCACGAGCCGTCCTGGTTGTATCTGATCGTCAACACTTAGCTTGCCCCGGAAGAAGTAGTTGATCATGCCTGCGCTGTAGCCTACCGCGCGAGGAATTAAGAAATCATGTGCTGCACTCATAGTGAATCGGTTGACGGTGAATACAGCTTGTTGCGTACACGAACCTGAAGGGTCGCTCATACTCTGACACTCTACATGTAAATTCCATCTGGTGAGATCATCATCGTAAAGAGAAAATGCACTCGCAAGGTTATTGATGCGCGATTCGTTTGAGCGATAGGGATCGGTCACTTGTGCTTTGATGAAATACATTTTCCCGTCGAGCATCACTTGATCGAGACCGGCTTGCGGATTCAGTGGGAAATCGAAGACTGCTTTTTCTCCACTTCCTATCGGTTGCGGATGGGAGTAGTCAGGGTTCGGTTGCGGTTGCGCGAGCGTGCCGATGAAATTGTGTCCATAAGTGACGAAGTTGAAATTGGTAAACTCGGCCAGCCCTTTTCCTGTCCCATTGGCTGTTGACCAAAATTTACGAGGCGCATCAAAGGTCTTCTGGTCAGTATCTAGAGAATCCACTGGCGCGTAACCAGTAAAGGGTAAGGATTCACGAACCTCTTTGAGATTCGTGTAATGCTCATATAAGCCACTAGGATTAATGGGAGGATGTTTTTCATTTTTCACGTGTTGGGGCTGCGCCATATCCTGGATGTGATGCAGAACATGGCCAAGGGTCTGAAACGTGAGGCCGAAATATTTGTCCCGTTCGGCTTTGCTATGCTCAGTGAGGGCTTTGAAGAAATATCCCCGTGCATCTTTGTACGAAAAAATCTGACCTACCAATTTATCGTTCGG
>JAYVFX010000855.1:0-6994 GCA_043772795.1 Deltaproteobacteria bacterium | reverse complement strand
CAAACAATCGTTTTGATACGCCTCTGCGTTCGACACGCCGAGTAGTGCGGCTAAGGCCCCGCACACTACGAGTAGCTTCTTCATACACTCTCCCTTTCTAATAGGTCGCTTCTTACAGCCGTCCGGTGAGTAGCAAGATCAACAGCACAAGCAGCAACAGCCCGAAGGCACTGCTCGGGCCATAGCCCCATGAGGCGGAGTGAGGCCAGAATGGTGCGCTTCCAAATGCTCCAAGGAAAAACAACACGATCAAGACGATCACGAGTGTGCTCATTGGCGCTCCTTAAATTCCCATACCAGGGTCTAATGGTTGGTATACTCCGGTGTTCAGGTGGTCTTGCTTGATGACGCGAATTTTTGAGAATCGCTTCATCATGTTGGCCACGCGAGACGCCGACATAATGTCGTCACCTTTCTTGACAATAATGCCGTCTTTTCGATAGTACAGTTTGTATTCGTCGAACCAGGCACCACAGGTGCTAAACACCTTCCATCGTCCAGTTTGCATTCGTTGCAACATGTCCATTATACCAGCTTCGAGTCCGTACCCACCCGTCCCTTCCTTCTTCCCGATCTCAGGAGGATGCGTCGCGTGGCTCGGGAGCATGTTGACCCCTTGCGCCTTATACAACCCCGCAATGATCTTGCCTGAGCCCGTGTCGTGCTGCATGCCGTCATGAGGCCAGGCGACTGGGATCCACGGTCCTCGTCCTTTGATCGCCGCCGCGTGGACGACCGGAGTCTGCTGCTTCAATCGATAGGTGTCGTACACATGGATGATGTCCAGATCGCGGTCCCAGGTCAACCACACCGCGGCCGTCGGGTGGTCCCATCCGATGTCCAGCCCACAGATTCGTGGCCACCACTCAGGGATCTGAATCGGTTGTTCCTTCAGTTCTTCTGCATCCACCGGGAATACCTTGCCCGACCCGAGCACCGGGTCGCCGTTCGCGCGCGCCTTCCGCTCGCTCTCCGGATAGCTCGCGATAATGATCCGTCGCTCTTCTTCTGTGTAATGCAGCGCGTCCGCGATCCCCATCTGGACGACCACACTGCCCTCTGGCTTCTCTTTGAGGAACCGCTCGACCACCTTACTCATCCCGAGCAAGGGGGTGAACGTCAGCATCACGAAGCCCTTCTTCACCTGTGTACGCACCAGTCCTTCCGAATAGATGTCATCAGGCGGCTCTTCGTCGTACCAGATCACATCAATCGTCGAGCCCTGCCATCGGATACGTCCTTGATCGTACGTCTTAAACCCGATGCGCGAGATGCTGCCGTTGACGTGTCTGACCATGACAGATTCCAGGGAGTCCGCCACACCGTGGACCGCCTTCTTAATCCCACCTTCGACGAGCGTTCTTCCGGGGATCATCCCGGTGCCCCAGGCGCCGATCTCCCCCATCAGCATGCGCTGTGGGTTATCTCTCGTCATCTGACTCGTCGGTCCCCCGACCCAGCACGAGAACGGGACCGCGCGGGTTGGTGTGAATCGGCGACCAGTCCACCAATCCGGATACATACCCGTGGCGTGCATGGCGAGTTCCGCTCCGGCGGAGAGCGTTTTTCCCAGTTGGTTGCCTGCCATTAGGAGTCTTTCCCTAATGAGAGGGATCTTTCCCGTGGCGTGGAATTCCACCTGTTTGGGATAGGGCTTGTAGAACTCGAGCTGTCGGCGCTCTTTGGCGAGCCGAATCTGTTCGAGAATCGCTTCATCGGTCTGCGTGTGGACGGCGACCGAATCTTCTACTGGTGTAGTGGATGCAGGGTCATAAATCATCGGTGTCAGCGTCCTCTTCCGCTGCTTCGATTTCGTTCTGGCATCGTCGGATCAGGGCGAACCCAAGCCCGATGCATTTATACTGATCGCCCTTTTGCCCCCAGGCTTTGATGTGGTTGTCGTCCCGGCCATCGACCGGGCGATCTTTGTAGCCGTGGAAGATCGCATGGTCGTAGCGGGACATGAGTTCTTTTTGCAGGTCCATCGTCGTGACCATCGCGAGTTGTTCAGGGCGCATCGAATCTCTCCTTGAACGAGGTGTTCGCCGACTTCGGCAGGGTGACCTGTTCTCCGTGTTGTGCGTAGGGCGACAAGCCGGCCGCTTGTCGCTGTTCGGCATGTGCGAGCGCTTTCTGGAAGATCCCTTTCGTCGGCTGTCCGCCGTCGACGAGATGGGCGATCTCCTCTGCCGTGAGACCTGGGACCAGGAGCGGGATCGAGGTTTTACCGACTGACACCGACAATTCGGTTGAGAACGACTCCTTGTCGTCCGACCGTGCGATCTCTCCGAAGAACCCAATGCCCTTCGGTGCTCCGTCTTCGCGCAGGCCATATTTCTTGTCGGTCTTGGGGATGCGGGCAACGAGTCCTTCTGGGTTCCCTCGCAGTCGTTCGCTCATGGCGCGACCTCTGAGTGGCCAGCCCCATTCTGCAGATAGTCGGTCTGTTCCGAATCAACCGGCTGCCGCATACTGCATTCTTTGTCGAGGAACGACACGACCACACAGGCCAGCTTATGGGATGCCGAGTGTGGGTCGTAGCCGTCCTTGAAGTCCGCTCGGAAACTGACGAGGCCGTCGACGCTGTCTTCAAAATGCAGGGAGACTTGTGCCATGCTAGATCTCCTTCTTTATGTGGTCGGCTGTGCCGATATATCCTGGGTCACGCATCGGGTCGTCGGGTCGCAGGACCGCCGGGATGAAGACATCGATACGCCGGTGCGAGAGTTTGAAGATTGCGTCTATCAGATCGTCGAGCGTATGCCACTGGTAGACCAGTGCGCCGTCTTGGTCAGCTTCTCGGTACAGTGTGCAGGCCATGCTAGATCTCCTTCTTGGGTATAGGGTTAAATTCCTCACAATACACACGCGCTACCGGGTCGTCGGGGAACTGGCTCGTAATGAGTTCGCGCCACTCGTCCAGATGCGATTCGCAGATCGCTTGGGTGTCCCAATGCTCGTCCACCGGGAAGTGGATGATGTTGCCGCTGGGGGTGCTGATGACAAACCACAGGACCCAGTACATTATTTCAGCTTCCGTATTTTGCTGACCCATGACCGCGGGATCGTCATGGAGCCGTTCATATCTTCGTTATCACCCTGGGACTGGATCAGTGTGATGGACTTCTTGGTGGCTTTCAGCACGTAGCCCACTGTACGGCAGTGCGCCGGTGAGGCCAGTTTGAGGGATTCGGCCCTGGATCTCCAGCTGCTCGTGGTGCAGGCGTCTAGCCAATGCACTTCGACCATATGCTTCATCCACTTCGAGGTCTGCTTCTTGCTCATCGTGCCTCCGGTGTGGTTAGACATTCGACTCGGTCCTTCTTCTTGGCGTCTGCGACCGTTTGCCACTGCATGTTGGAAGGTCGATCCTTCCCACACACGCACAATGCTGTGATGTGATCGACGACATAGCCGGGGCAGCGTCCCTTGATGCTGCCGTTCGCTGGGCAGGGATGGGTTTTCTTGAATGCGTTGACTTGCGCAGGACTTCGTTTGATCTTACCCTGGCAATCCCGGTGTGGAATGCACTGGGTTGCGGCTTCGGATACGCCGGCGCTGAATAGGAAGACCAGGACGATGAGTGCGAGTTTCATTGGAGCCCCCGGCATGGAGTCGAACCTGCGACCTGCTGTTTACAAAACAGCGGCTCTACCAACTGAGCTACGGGGGCGATGTTCATAGCGAGTCCCATTCTAGATCGACCGCGTCGATTTCTGCTTCTCGTCTACGTGCGCTGGTTCGTATGCGATGGCAGTTGGCACAGACCAGTTCGCATTTAGATATCTCTGCCAAGAGCTGCTGTTGGGAACGCACCTTCGATCGTGATATTTCGAACGACTTCGTGTGTCCAGGGAGATGGTCGAAGTCGAGGGCATGGGGATGCGTTTTGTATCCACAGTCGACGCATCCCTTTTGCAACTTGAGTTCGTTGATCCACTCCTTGTTCTTTGCCACAGCCAGTCGCGTCTTTTCTCTTGCTCGCTGTATCGCCCTCGGGGTCTTTCGATGCGTCTTTTGATACGCGCGGTTATATGCCTTCCCACGTTCAGAGTCGTTATACTTTTTTCGTGCGGCCCTGCGTTCTTCAGCGTTTCGTTTATCTGGTGGATGCTGTGTAGTATACGCTTTGCTGTAGCGTCGCATGCAGACTTTGCATGCATAACATAGCCCGCCGCTGGCCGTAGGATGCTTATAAAATTCTTCGAGCGGCTTGGTCTGGCCACAGGTGTTGCAGGTCCTCATGCTCTAGATGTAGAAGAAAAAAATTTATAAGTCAATAAAAATTTTTGATGTAGGGATATTTTTTATTATTTTGGTAAATCGCACTCAGGATCTTTGGTACTGCTACAAGATGGAACCAACTCGGCATCCACAAAAGGGGCCTCCTGGGGGGTCTCCGAATCGCGTTCCACTTTCACCTTGACCATATCCACTAATGCGCGAGCCTTCGCTTGTCGAACCTCAATGGTACGTTGCATCTCGATCAGTACAGCGGTGGCTACTTCATCTAAGGCCCCATGCTTATGATTGACAGTCACCTCTTGTACTAACAGCTTGCAGAGTTCAGCTTGCAGCTTCGATGCAGCAAGTAGGCCCTTCACGTCACCATTCGCGTACGCCAGGTCCCATGCGATCTGACATTGTTCAAGGGCTTTCTCTTGGTTGTATTCTATCTTGCGTGCCACCTTGCGGAGTACAGGTCTCTGCAACTCCTGAATGCGGAGTACAACGGTGGTGTTGTTCTTCAAGCGCGAGACCGCGCCTTTAATATCCTCAGCGGTGTCGGGCGTCAGTTCCACATGATGAGACTGGCAGTAGGCGTCTATCGGTGCCTTGCCTTGCGCGCAGAGTTGCGCGAACTGCTCACGGTTACCGGTAAGCTGGTAGGCGCTGTTCGTCATATACGCAGCGGTGGCGATTTTACCGTCCGGCGTGGTGTAGGCTATGTGGCGGATTGCCATCGATTCGTTCACTTTCTGTTAAAAACGACCTCCAAGCTTGCCCTAGGATCGATTATTTCCTTCTGGTGCATAGTCTGCTATGCGCCATTTAGGAGGTATAGCCCGCTTGAAGCTGTTTGGCCGGATCATCTGCAAGTGGGTTGGCTTGCACAATGGATAGCACAGCTTTCAGCATATCGGTTGACGTGCTCGCTTCGACGGGTTCGCTTCCCTCTGTGCTGATCGTATATCCATTAGATGTTACCTCTATGCTAATTGTATACTCTTCACTTGGAGGGGTGAGCGAATTTTGGCCCGTTTCTTGCTCTTCGATATCATGCATGATTATTTTCTCCTATAGGTGAAAATAGTATAACACATAACATAACTCTTGTAAAGTCAAAAGTAGGGGTGTATACTCCCTACATGCAGACCGACACAAAAGAGCAGAACTTACTAGTGGTTTTTGCTCAGTCCACCAAATCCCTAGGGGTTTTTCTACATAAGGAGGGCAACATCATGAGCAGATTGGAATTCAATTATGAGTGCGTAAGTCGGACTCTTCTCCCGCGCCAGGTTATAGAAGAGAGTCAAGAGATTCGCGAAGCAATGAGATTAGGCCAGGATGAGACCGTGCGGGAACTGTTGGATAACTTCGCATAACAATATAAGGAGGGCGAGATCATGGTTAACACAGGCAAACCGACCATCGACAGTGAAGAAGAAACGTCAGATGAATACCAAGCAGAGCAGACCATAGAACTGCTTGAGCAGAATGAATGGGTAGCTTCTCATTACCGTGCGGAAGACGAGGGATATTAAAATGACCACGCTAGACCAACGAGAAGAGCACAAAAAGCAATCCGTGCTCAATGGGTACCGTAAGGCTTTGCTGAGCAATAACACGCTGGCTTTGAATTCTTTGAAGGAACGATACCCGCAATACTCAGAGGAGTTTGCAAAATGCTCACGGTAGAACAGGCTGCAAAGAACATAACCAAGGTCGCGAGACGCGCAAACCATACCCAATGGTTAAACGGTTCACGTTGGTACGATGAGGCACACGAATTTTGCGTCAAGCTGGCGAAGTATGAGAACTTATCGCTCGAATCGGTGGCTGGATGCATGGCTGCGTTGTCTCCTCAGTGCGCGTGGTCAGAGAACATCTTACAGACCATTAGCATGGTAAGAACTCGGAGAGTAGGCAAGTCCAGTTCAATCTATCCGGTCAATGCAAGCAAAGCCTTTAGCATCGTGCATGAGAATGTCCATCCTGGCGACATATTAGGTGGGTTGAAAGTCCGAGCATTCTATAACAATATCGTGAACCCTAGGTATTCTAAAGCAGTGACCGTTGACACTCATGCTGCAAGGGCCGCGTTCGGAAAACATAATCTCGATAGTAAAGAGGTTTCGTTCGTGTTTCGATCGGCCGGGAATGCGATCATACAACAGGCCTATAGGAATGTAGCGAGACGCTATAAAATTCTCCCGATGAAGCTGCAAGCTGTTGTGTGGATCAGAGTGAAGAAGGACCTAGAAAGAGCACCAGCAAGCGAGCAATTAGGACTTTACATTAAATAGAGGAGGACGAGAAAATGGACAATTTTACAGCGGTCTCAATAGCAGAAGGATTTTGCGGGGGAGAAGACGCGAGCAGAGAGCAGCAAATTGAAGCCTGGCAACATCTTATTGACACAGGGCTTGCTTGGTCCTTACAGGGATTCTTTGGTCGGCAAGCAATGTCACTCATAGAGGCGGGAATATGCCATAGGTAACTCTACCCTTGCTAGGCTAGCGAACTGAGGATTCGCTAGCTTGTGGAAGCGTAGAACAATAGGAGGGCGAGACCATGAACTTGACACAATCTCATCTAGATTTCTACCGGGAGAAGAAAACCCCTACGCCTCAATGGGCTATAGACATGCTCGCAAAGAAAAAGTATCCCTGGTCAAACACAGTGAGCGTCACGAGTATTGACGGTCTTATAAACAGTCAAGTCGAGAAAAAGCGCCTTTGGCATGAAGCGCATAACGCGTGCGCACTGGTCT
>JAYVFX010000854.1:0-1627 GCA_043772795.1 Deltaproteobacteria bacterium | reverse complement strand
AAGTCTTTTCGTACCTGTAAAAGCTGCGTGGGGACTGACTTTTGTCGCTATGGTTTGGGAGATTCCATCGGCCTCTCGCAAAAGATCGAGCGCCGCTTTCAGGGCATCGAGTCTCCTCACAAGATGAAACTCGCAACCACCGGTTGTCCGCGCAACTGTTCAGAAGCCTATGTCAAAGATCTCGGCGCCGTCGCGATCGAAGGCGGACAGTGGGAAATCTATGTCGGTGGTGCAGCCGGAAGCTCAGTCCGCAAAGGTGATCTGCTGTGTACGGTCAATACGCATGAGGAAGTCTTGAAGTACATGGGGCGCTTCATGCAGTACTACCGTGAGAACGGCAAATACTTGGAGCGCAGTTACGGCTTGGTTGAACGTCTTGGCATTGAGCACCTCCGTGACGTTCTCGTCGAAGACACGGAAGGAATCTGCGCACGACTGGACGCTGAGATTGACGCTGCCGTTGCCGCTTATAAGGACCCGTGGCTGGAAGCGATCGAACCTGTTCATGCGAGCCAGTTTGCCGATCCTGTCCCGGTCACCACAACAACCAGTCAGTCACAAGAGGTGCGTTCATGAGTTTGCATACCCTGCAGAGAAGTGGAGGCCCGGTTATGACTCCACCACAAGCCTCGCCAAAACAATTAGTGACTCTCGGCTCGGTAGACTTCATTCCGCTCGGCGAAGGGCGCGCGTACACAGTCGGAGATATGGGCATCGCCGTCTTTCGTCAGCGCGACGGCAAACTGTTCGCAACCCAGAGTCAGTGCCCACATCGCCAAGGTCCTTTGGCTGACGGAATCGTTGGCGCAGGAACAGTGATTTGTCCGTTTCACGGGTTGAAGTTCGATCTCGCGACAGGCCACTGTGCCGGGGAAGAGGTCACGCTGCTTACCTTTCCAGTCTATGAACTCGACGGGCGCCTCATTATCGAGGTTGAGTAATGGGGCGCTATATCTCAATGATTTTGAGGGGTGGGCTGGAGAGGCGTCATTCCCGCGAAAGCGGGAATCCAGGAGGCATAACTACCGGCCAATGCTCAATCTTCCTGGATGCCCGCCTGCGCGGGCATGACGGAATTGCCCCCATTATCCTTAGTGAGATGAAGCAATAGAGTTATGAATCCACAAAAAATCACAACTGGTACGGTATCGATCCTGTCTCTCGACCGCACCGCTGCCACTGCGGCGATGGTGGCTGGTGGAATCGTCACGCTCTTCATCATTGTTGGCTCGCAAGGACTCAGACATTTCGACTGGATGCTCCTCCACTACGCATTGGCAACTGTGTTTGCCATCGCCGCCAGCACCTACCGCATCGTGCTGTGGATACGGCGTCCGCCCACGTTCCGTTACTGGCAACAGAACTGGCGCTTGTTTCGTATCGGTGGAGTTATCCAGAACGGTCTTCAGCTTGGACAGTTGTTGTTTAACAATGTTGGCACACAGAAATTCATCGCTCAGCGCAGTCGGTACCGTTGGCTCATGCATATGTGCCTATCCTGGGGTGGAATGATGGCGTTCGCCATTACCTTTCCATTAGTGTTCGGCTGGGTGCATTTCGAGACGCCGCCGGATGATTTAGAAAAGTATCATGTTGTCTTTTTGGGTATGCACGTACAGGAGTTTTC
>JAYVFX010000853.1:0-3856 GCA_043772795.1 Deltaproteobacteria bacterium | reverse complement strand
GGACGGTTCTCCCGGTTCCGGCTCGCATACTCTCCAGTACAGAAAAGAAATTCGATCGCTTGTGCCCCATCAGTCACATGTTCGATCATAATGGGCTTGGCGCGGTTGGCCACTTGCACTTTCTTCAGTGCGCGAAGCGCCAAATCCGCATCATCCGGATTGTCTTCTACCAATAGGATTTCAACTTCCCCTTGTGCGGTCATTCTATGTCGTCCTCCTCAATACAAAGTCAAAGTCTCATACTACGGATGACTACTCTGCCGGGCTTCGCTACCGTTCAACTTTCCATTCAGCGTCGCACCGTCCGCTATCACAGCATGCTGTCCTGCAATCTCGTCCTGCTCCGCCGGTTGCACGTCGTCAACGGTGAAGTAAAATGAGGCACCTTTTTCGATTTCTGCATCTGCCCACAAACGTCCACCATGTCGCAGGATAACACGTTGCACAATGGCCAGGCCTACGCCGGTACCTTCATACTCTTTGGCGTCATGAAGCCGTTGAAAGACGCCAAAAAGCTTATTCGCATAACACATATCGAAACCAACGCCATTATCTTTGACAAAATATACATCTTCGCCATCGACCTTCTGGCAGCCGATTTCGATGTGTCCGGGATCACGCTTACGGGTAAACTTCAACGCATTCGTCAGCAAATTTACATAGACTTGTTTGAACAGCGCAGGGTCCCCTTGGAACTGCGGCATGTCGTGAACGACAACATTTAGGTTACGATCTCCTTTTTCTGCTCGCAACTCTTCAAGCACCTGATGAGCAAGGCCGGCAGGAGCGATAGGTTGTTTGGAGAGCGCCTGCCGACTGAGACGAGAGAATGCAAGTAGATCGTCAATGAGCGTTCCCATTTTCTGGGCGTTATCCTGAATCCGTTTCAGTGATCTCACCGCATCATCAGGAAGTTGTTCGGCGTAATCTTCCATCAAGATGCGGGCAAACCCTGCCATCCCACGGAGAGGTGCACGCAGGTCATGCGACACTGAGTACGAGAACGCTTCCAGCTCTTTATTGGCCGACTCGAGCTGAGCTGTTCGTTCCGTCACACGTTGTTCAAGATCGCTATTGAGACTGCGTATTTCTTCCTCGGCAAGAGTTCGTTCTTGCTCTCGCTGCTGCAAAGTGCCAGCCATCTGATCAAAGGCGAAGCCCAAGAGGTTCAGTTCACCAGGACCATGCGGAAGTCCCGTGCGTACGGCCAAATCACCTTTGCTGAGACGCTCGGTTGCGCCGAGCACAAGATTGACTCGACGCAGGATGAGAAGATCTGCACCGAACCACGCCATTGCCAGCGCAAGGGCCGCTGCCAACGCTAACCCCGCCAAGGTAATGCGCAACACGCGATCAGAAGCGGCAAAAGCAATCGCCGCTGGAATACCGACACTCACAAACGCAGCACCGCCAGCAGCACGTAATGCAGTAAATGCGTAGAGTCGAGACACCTGATCCCCACCCATAACCTGGGCGGTATCTTCATCAAGATTGCTTGCCAGGTTCTGAATCAGTGATGCTTCAGGGGCTGTCTGTCCAACCCATTTTCCCTTCTCTGGATGACGGGCAAGGATGGTACCCTTGCGGTCAAGCACAGTAAGAGTCGACCCCTGGGGCAAATCCATCTTTGCCGCCAGTTGATTGAGCCAAGTCAAATCCAATGCCGCGAACACCGCCGCCTGCCTCTCGCCAGCAGTATTGAACACAGGATAGGCAAATGCGACAACAGCTTCGCCGCGTGTCGCTCGTCCAGCTTGGTAATCCCCAACAACAAACTCCCCGGTTTCGATCGCCTGTCGAGCCGCCGCCATCAGAGTTTGGTCGGTATTGAGGTCCCCTTTCGAAAGAGGAGAGCCGCTACAGAACGCTTCGCCATTAGCCTTAATCACTCCCAAGTTTGTATAACGCCGATGTTGTCTGAGAAGATCAGCCAACAGCGCCTGGCAGTGAGCACCATCATCACCGTGAATCTCAGGGAGGCGAGCCAAGGTTACTAGCAGTTGCCGCACGCCCTCGACTAACTGTTCCTGGTCTGCTGCGGCAAGTCGAGCTAAACGCAGCGCCTCTTCGCGAGCTCCACCCGCCGCTAATCGGCGTTCGTTCCAGTTGGTGAACACCGTCAACATAAATGCCGGAATAACGGCAAATAATACGACCAACAGCAACCGGAAACGCAGGCTCGCCGGGGAAAAGCGAGACATAAACGACTCCTCTCTAGGGATCACGATATCTAACTGCAACAGAAGCGCATTGTCAGAGAACCGGCACGTGCTCCTATCGAGCAATCACGTACCAATCCCACTGCTGGCAAAATCGGGCGTGCGTGTAAAAACTTTAGTGCTGCCGAGCGGTCACTCGCGCAATAAGGCAGGATTTTTCGCCTGAGCGCAGCCCAACTTTCGCGAGGGATTGGGACCTTGGTCCGCGTGCTTCGAGTGAGAAGTCGGTTGCATGCCAGGAGAGAGGTCAGTCCTCCAGTTAGAATGGAAGTGGCGGCAGGAGTCCAGTATCTGAGAGGGAACGAATAATAAGCAAGATCCCCAATGGAGTCATCACCAAAGGAGAGAGAAATGGCATATAGGTTCCCCACCGTCCTTCCCCACTCCAACGTTGGACGACGCTACGCGCGGAGACCAGCAGCAAGCCGACTCCGACGAGAACGGCGGCTAACCCTACACTGAAACCCACGATCAACAGCAGACCAAAAGCAATGCGTTGCAGCGCAACCGCGCTGAGGAGTACAACCAAGGCACCGGGACAGGGAATCATGCCTCCGGTAATTCCCAATGTCAGCAGCGTTCCATACGACACGTCTTGTGGGACGTCGTGCTCGTGATCATCGTGGTGGTGATGCCCAGGTGCATGATGGTGGTCATGGTGATGATGCGCAGGATGATGATCGGCATCATAGACATGGCTCTGAGGATGGTGGGGAATCGCATAGCCAAGAGAACGAAACCAGGCTTGGCGGAGCAGGCTCATGCCTACACTTACAATAAGAAACCCTGAAACGAGACTCAACCAGGGGTAGAGTTGCTCTGGCACGATGTAGTGAGATGCGAAGAGGGCAATCGCGCCCAGCGCGAACACTCCGACGGTATGACTCACGGTCACAGTGAGGCCGAGCACCAGGGCGTGCCAAGCCGTTCCGCGTTCGCCTACCAGATATGCAGCCACAAGAGTCTTCCCATGCCCAGGTTCAAGGGCATGCAACGCTCCAAACCCCATGGCAATCAAGAGCGACAAAGCAATAAGACCAGGAGTGAGCTGTGGTACCGCAATGAGTTCGGTCAGCCAACTCCGCGGAGTGTGTGCCTCTTGAACGCTTGAGGACTCAGCCTTGGTCACCGGCACCGCAGCCGAAGCCTGAGCACGTACAGCCGTGGGAATCACAATAGTCAATTTTGCGCTTAGATCTTGCGGTGGGGCCTGCAACAAATCGGTCGCATAGCTTGTGAGTTGCCGGCTCTTGCTTTCTACCGGAACTGAACTGCGCGTGAGGCTTGCTCCATCGTATGCACTTGCCACAATCTCTTTCCACCCAGCTCGTTGTGGATAGTTGTGGTCTTCATACACGAGCGTTCCATTCTCGACTTGCAAGGGCGCCTCATACACGACCGTGAGCCGCAAGGTCGGCAATCCCCCGGCACCTGCAGGAAAAGTCAGCTCATTTGAGCATGGAAACAAAGGCAAAGTTTTTTTACCAACACGCAGGACCAGGCCCTGCTGCCATTCCTCCACTTTACGGTTCCGATACGGAGCCACTGAGGGGTCATCTGGCTGAGCAACTAAGCCAGAGTCTTGCATCTCCTGGAACGTGGGGATCTCTGCCATGTCAATGACATACGACACGCGA
>JAYVFX010000852.1:0-8598 GCA_043772795.1 Deltaproteobacteria bacterium | reverse complement strand
CACTGGAGCGAGCTTGACCATTGTCTCCACGGAACTCCTGGTTCGTCTTGGCTACGACCTGGTCACTCCTCTGTTGCAGCGCCAGCGCATCGTTACTGGCAGCGGCATCGAATATGCTCCGCGAATTACCGTGCGCGCGGCCACCGCTATCGGGCAAACGGTGAACAATCTCGAAGTGTTGTGTCACAACCTGCCTCCGGAAAGTGGGGTAGACGGTCTTTTGGGACTCAACTTTCTTCGACACTTCAAACTCACCATTCGCTTTCGCAAAGGGATCATTGAGTTAATCAAAGAACGATGAGGTGGCCCTTTCCCCGTTTGCCTGTTTCGCCCAGTCACCCGCTCTCCCATTCGCCTTCTCGTCTTCCGTTTCCCCGCTTCCTTCTAACCGACTCCCAGACTCTCAGACTCCTAGACTCTTTTTCCCCGATTCTCCTCAGATTGGCTTTGCAGTTGTAAAGGCGCCCCTCATCAAACACCGGATTTTGGTATTGACGACGATATTGCTGGTGAATGACCCTCGTCTTTCTCATTTGTGTAGGGTGGGTCATGACCCACCCTACGAAGCTTTGTCTCTTTGATCACGGACAGTCCTTCTTATCCTCACAGTGAGGATTTGAGGGAAAAGAGCCAGTCGCTAGGCAGATATTTTTCCCAACATCGCTGCACCACGCCACACAGTCGCCCTGGTCACCTTCGTCTTTACACTTGGTGGAACACTTCGCGCCACATTTATTCGTTGCGATTCAGCACTTGATAGGCCTTGCCCAAGTCAGACCTGAGGGATCGATTAAGTTGACAGAATTATTCTTGACATATCTATACAGATTTTCATCTTGCCCTTGGAACCCAATCGGATCCTCACTCACAAACCTCCCCATGGTTGGATTGTAAAACCGCGCCCGGTAGTAATAGAGGCTATTCGTCACCGGAACTCTGCCAGTGAACTGGAAGGGATAGTCACTGTTTGTCGTTGTCTGTCCAAACGGTTCGTAGAAGAATTGTGGACCGAGCGTTCCGTTCTGATCGGTGGTGGCAGTCGTGCTGTTGATAGTGTCGGTTAGGCCAAAATCAACCTGTCCGCCTGCCCCAACCACCGCGAGGTGCGAGTCGATACCTTGTCCGGTCAAAATAGAAAACTGGCTGTCATCGCTGTTCTTCTGGAAGGCAATGTTTGTGAGTTCATCCAGGACAAACTCTTGCGACGACGGACTTGTCCCGCTGACGCTTTTGCGAATGAGATTCCCAGCAAAGTCGTAGAGGAAGTTGATCGTCTGCCCGTTTGGTAGGGCAAGCGACTTCAGACGATTGCGCGAATCCCATGTGTACGTCGTGGTGTCAGTTCGGCTTGTTCCCTCCGAGGTTAGGTTGCCGTTGTCGTCATAAGTGAAATTCTTGTTGCTGTTTGAGGTCAATTTATTGTCATCGTCGTATTGGCTATTTGCTACTGGCTGGGTGATCAGCGGTTGGGCGATGTTTGTCTCATAGCTCGTGCGATTGCCAACGGCGTCGTAAGCGTAGGTTTGTTTATTCAGCGCGGTCGCGCCTTTGGCGTGGGTGAGGGAGAGTACTCTCCCCACTGGGTCGTAGTCGTAGGTGGAGGTCACCTTGTTAGAGCGCGTGAGCGCCGTCAGTTGATCTCGTGCATCATAGGCGAAGTCTACCGTCGCTTTCGGCAACGCAGCTTTCGTGAGGTTCCCTACCGGGTCGTATTGATATTGGACCGGCGCTTGACCAGCAGTTAAGGATTCCACGCGGCCCAGCGAGTCACGACTATAGTGCACTGAGCCAACCGGACTGGTCGCACTGGTTGTGTTCCCGGCAAGATCATAAGAAAAAGTGGACGCACCGCTGACGGAATCATTGGCGCGGATCAAGCGACTGTTGGCATCGTACGTACGTTCGACACTGCTGTCTGCGTAGGTCTCCTTCACCAGACGATCTAATACGTCATACGTGTAGCTGCTGGTGAGTCCACGGCGATCGGTGAATTGCAGCAAATTACCGTTAAAATCATAACTGCGTGTGTCGGTTTTGCCGAGCGGAGTTTTTTTGCTTTTTAGCCGCTTCATGTCGTCATAAGTAAACTCGGTGGTGCTATTCCGTGCATCAGTCACTTTGCGCACATTGCCAACTTGGTCATACGTGAACTTGGTCTTGTCGCCTTTGGCGTTGGTTTGCTCCACCACTCGACTCAGCTTGTCATAGGTAGTGCTACTTTTACGGTTAAGGGCATCAGTAGCTTCGGCCTGGCGCGAGATGGCATCGTAGCGCAGTGCTGTCGTATGACTCAGCGGATCGGTGATCGAGATCAGGTTGCCAAAGCTGTCATAGGAAAATTTGCTCTGTTGGCTGAGCGGATCAGTTATCTCTGTCAACAAGCCAAAGTTGTTGTACGAAAACGAGGTGGTATGACCATTCGCATCGATGCGTTTCAGCAGATTGCCGTACGAGTCGTACGAGAAAGAGGTTTTCTCTAACAGTGGGTTAGTAATCGACTCCACTTTGTTGAACACCGGCTCGTAGGTGAACGTCGTCGTATGGCCAAAAGCGTCGGTTTGCGTCAGCACATTGCCATTGGCGTCATACGTGAAGCTCATGTCACCCGAGCTTGGATTGCCACATGATTCGCAGGTACCTTTGCCCGTCAGGATCGTGAGTTGGTTGGTCGCTGGATCGAGTCCAAAGATTCGCGTTTGGCCGAGCGGGTCGGTTACATCCAGGAGAAATCCCTGCGGGTCAAAACGGTAAATCGTCTGTCGTCCGAGTGCATCAGTAAAGATAGTCTTTAACACGGGACTGTCAGCCACTGACGGATTTGCCAGCGTGTAGGCAAACTTCAGGACGCCACCATCCGCCTGGATTTGCTCAATGACACGGCCATTGGCATCGTAGGTGTTCTGCGCGACGATGATTCCTCTGGCATCGGTTTCGCGGATCAGTCGGTTTTGTGCATCGTAGTTATACTGTGTGACACCGCCTTCTGGGTCAGTAACTGTTTCTAGCTTTCCTTGGGCGTTATAGGTGTATGTGACCATGCGACCGATAGGATCGGTGATCGTGGTGATGCGATTGGCGGCGTCATAGCTCAGTGCCAGTTTGCGTCCAACGGGATCAATAATTTCTGTAATACGGATCGTTCGATTCGGCTCACGCACCAGGGTAATCATGTTGCCATTGGGATCGGTAATCGACTCCAACGTCGAAGCAGCGAAACCGAGGTCAAACCCACGAGGGAGGAAACGAAAGATCGTGCCGTCTTTCCAGCGCAGCTGAACTGTTCCATCAGTCACGATGGTCATCACCGCACCCGGTAAAGTCGGGATCGTGGTATTGATCAACGTTCCATTTGGTTGCCGCACAAAGGGGAATTGATTGCGGTCGGGCATGACAAGGTTGATAACTGCCGCGTTCGACGGCGCGTTGGTGTTGAGAAAATAGCTATAGTTATGGTTGCTGCCGACGCCAAAAGGGCCAGCTTGCGTTGACTTTGACTGGAGCATCCGGGTGAGCGAAATCACTCCCCGTGAACCGTTGACAGCAATGTCCGTCTCGCGGACGAAGGTAATACCAGTTGCAAGATCAATTGGCTTGCCCTTGGATGCGCAACACTTGCTCTTACTACACGACGGACCAGAACTCTGTCCTGAACCACCCAACCATCCATGCCAATCAAAGTGCACGAGGCCGAAGCGGTGACCTGGATGAGCTGGGTCAAGGTCAGGGATGACCTGTGTCCCATCAGGAGAAACGGTGCCAGTCCCATAAATCACCATCACCCCTTTGGTTGGATCCAGCGTCGAAAGTTTCATCGGAGTTCCCGGCGTATTGTTGAGCAGATTGGGGAACGCGACTGCAACCGGCTGACTCGCTACGGCATTGGGCGGTTGATACGCCACAATAAACGGCATGACGCTGTTGGGATCAGGTGGCATTTCATCAGGCAATCGATCAATAGGAACATTGATAGCGATCAAGGGGAATTGTCCAGCCGGACATTTACCCACAGGCGGGGGATACTGAGGATGCGGGGTAAAGGTGGTGTGGGCGTAGACCGTCGTCGATAGATTAGGAATCGTTTTGAAGGTGAAGATCTGATCGACCGGTGCGTCTTGTTGCACACAAACAGTTTCTTTGTCATCCAGGCGCGGCAAGTGAATCAACACTGGCGAGACCACCACCTTATCGACCACGATCGTGTAGAACAGGTCGACACCGGCATAATCGCCAGGAGGTGAGGTGGCAGTTGTCCCGTCATAGCGAATCAACTGCCCACCGATGCACGCCGCTGGCAGGTTGGTAAACATGAAGTTGCCAGCCGCGTCAGACACGGTCTGCCCGTTACAGCCAGTTACTTTGCCCGAGCCATCCACTCCCAGCAAGGTTACCGTCACCCCAGCGAGTGGGGTCTGGAGCGCATCGTTGACAACCGTTCGCCCCAAAAATGAGGTCGTGATCGGGAGGATCGTCAAGGTCACAGGTACTTCCTGTGATACATTTTTTCCGTTGACGGTCGCAGTGGCAGTTACCTTTAAGGACGCACTGGTCGGGGTTTGGCTAGCCGAGGCGGAGATGGTCAGCAGCGCAGTCTGCCCGACCGCAATCTGTTGAGGTTTGAACGACGCAGTAACACCCGCAGGGAGCCCTGACACAGAGAGTGCTGCCAGCTGGGCAAACCCGGGGGTATCACTTGCTTTCAGCGTCAACGCATAACTGATTGTCTGGCCAACGATAACGTCAGCCGAACTCGGTGCTGCCGTGAGCGTGAAAGGCACGTCTGGTGGTGGAGGCGGTACTTCGTTGGCCTGAATCGTCGCAGTTGGTGATGGTGGGTTGTTATCGACTTTCCCATCATTGACGACCAATTGGACGGTATACGTTCCTTTGACATCAGCTACGAAACTCGGTTTCGCACTCTTCGGATCTGAAAACGTAGCACTACTGTTGGCCGGTCTGAGGGCGAAGGACCACGTGAACGTGAGCGGATCACCGTCCTGGTCGTTTGAGGCGCTGCCGTCGAGCATGACCGTATCACCGACCTTGACCGTGGCGGGTGCCGAGATGATCGCTTTTGGTGGATGGTTCGGTGGTGGAAGGACCTGCACCGTGATGCTGGTGGTGTCTGGTGCGCTCTTGGCTTTCCCATCGTTCACAATCAGTTGCACGACGAACAGACCAATTTTGTCGGCAATAAAGCTTAGTTTCTGGGCGGTGTCATCCGATAACGCGGCAGTGCTGTTGTCCGGTCTTTGGGTAAACGACCAAGCGTGGGTAAGGGGATCATTATCGGCATCATTGGAACCACTGCCATCCAACTGCACGGTGTCCCCCAGCTTCACTGTCTGATCCGGTCCGGCGTTCGCCACCGGCTGAGAGTTCTGCGTGTTGATGACGACAGTATCCAGATCGCTATCCACGTTGCCGTCGTTGACAATGAGCTGGATAGTGTAGCTGCCGGGTTTATCGACAATGAAGCTCGGCTGGGCGGTGGTTGCATCGTCGAGGGTCGTCGTACTGCCGTCCGGCTTAGACGCGAACTGCCAGCGGTATTGCAAAAGATCGCCGTCCACATCATGGGATTCACGACCATCAAGGAACACGCGTAAGCCCACCGGCACTGTTTGATCTGGTCCGGCATTTGCCACCGGCTTCGAGTTCGTGGTGCTGACGATCACAATGTCAGCGGTGCTTTTCTCTACACCATCGCTGACGACCAACTGAACCCGGTACTGACCGGGGCGGTCAACCACAAACGTTGGCTTGACTGCGGTCGGATCGGAGAGCGTGGCCGTACTGCCAGTCGGGACCGCGACAAAGCTCCACTCAAAGCGGAGTTCTTGTCCGTCCATATCACTCGAAGCGCTACCATCAAGCTGAACGGTCGTGCCGACAAATACCGTCTGGCCGGGTCCGGCATTCGCAACTGGTGGAACATTTTCGATAATGGGAATACTGGTGACCCCTGACTGTACGCGCCGGGACTGGCCTTTGAATGCAGCCGTGGCTCGCAGGCGGAGTCTGCCAGCAGCAGTCTCGTTCAAGGTCACGCGCAACGTGAAGATATCGTCCCCTGCGGTCACATCACCGGCCTGGCCATCGTCATGCATGACCCCAAGAACCCTTGATCTTCCTGCCGTATCGAGACGCAGTAAGTTGAGACCGTTCGCGAGCAGCGGCGGGTCATTGGGTTTGCGAGAGAGCTGTACGGTCACAACGGTAGTGATGGGGGCACCGACTGGAATATGGTCTACGGACACTGCAGGGCGACTCAACGTAGGCGCTGCGAAAGCGGGTGTTGGGCTGAAGGTTGCCCCCAAGACCAAAACCCCAAGAAGCCACAGCAACGACCACTGGTGTCGCCTCACCCTACCCTTATTCATATCTATCTGTGACATCGCGCAGTTCACTTACCAGCGCCTGACTTGCGACAGACGCCGAATAGCCAACAGGCCCAATACACTACCAGTTAACAACATCGTCCCTGGTTCCGGGACGTCACTAAACTGCACGTCATCCACCACAAACGAAAACCCCGCAGGATCACCAGAGATCGTCACTGTGGCAATGTTCCCAAGCCCGGCGAGCTGTAACAGTTCGTTAGGACTGGACCCGGGATTCCCGCTCAATGCCAAATTCGAGAAAAACGCCGAGGTTACACTCCCGAGCAGATTCCCATTCGCATCGAACGCGGACAGGGTGATCGGCACGAGATAGGTGAAAGAGCCACCCACTGAATTGGATCGGTACACTGAAGGTCAAGGTCAGCGGCCCACCGTCATCGACTGCGACATTGATGCCCGACGCAGGGGGAAACTCGAACTCGTTGAGAGATGCACCGGCAGTGAGCACAGTACTGTTACTCATGATGACGCCCTGAGCAGCAAACTGTGTCGTAACCGCGTCACCATCGTTGAGTCCTTCGAAGTCGATAGTCGTGGCAGATACGGATTGCACGGCACCAAACAACAGCACACCAACACTGGCGTGCACCAACATACGAAACATCGCTGTTCTCCTCAGACTGATCCTTGCGGTGGCGGTGGAAGTAGTGGCGGTAGAAGCGGTGGTAGTCGTCGACCGAAAATGAGCAAATACGTTCGCCGTCACCATCAGCATAGTTATGGCGAACAATTAGTTTCACAGTGTTACGGTGATGTCCCTCCCCCCTTTGGAATGCTCACGGTGTGTTCCCGTCTTCCTTCGCCACAAGATCGAGAAAAAAGCAAGAGGGAGAAAGAAGGAAATAGCAATCCGCATTGATTGAACTATTAAAGTAGGGGGGAAACTTAAAATATAGTCGCAAAGATCTGGTTGTTAGTCAACTTAGATTTGATGGGTAGTTTGTAGCAGCGTCATTCCCGCGAAAGCGGGAATCCAGGTAGTTTAACCCACGGCTTCTGCTTGAGATTCCTGGATGCCCGCTCCCGGTAGAACCTGGGACAGGCTGCGCGGGCATGACGGACTGGAACCCCTCAAAATTAGCCTGACTAAGTACTAGTACTAAAGGGCAATAGCGAGGCTGAAAATCCTGTGATGCGATGAGGCCGGAGTTACATAGTTTTGCACCCAAGTAGGGTGGGTCATGACCCACCCTACCAAAATGTCCTGCTCGCGGCCTCGCCACTGCTAACGTATTTGCGAGACACGGTACTAGCATTTTACTATATGTCATATCATCATCGTCTTCATGTTCCGGACAATTACATTCCGCAAGAGGAGACCATACCGATGCGCCGTCAACCATGTTCCGATCGAGATGTCACACCAAGTCATCTATCTGTTGATCGTCTGCCGGAGGACAGCCCAACCTCTGCTACTCACGCGACGCTGACACGGCGGTGCTTTTTCAGTCAGGTCGCTACCGTCACCGCCGCGACGCTCGCGTTGGACACGGTTGGTATCGCCTCTGGGCGCATCGGGAGCAGTCGCCAGGCAGAAGCCGCGAGCGACGACAACGAGTTGCGGCGCGCCGGGCGTTCCACCAAGCGGAAGAAGCGTGCAAAAGCAGCTAAGCAGGTGCGTATCGCGACAGCGCGTGGACAGTATACTCAGCGTCTCGCTGAGCAGCCGACGAACGGGGATGAGGAGCGGTATCCACAGCGGCTGGGCAATTTCACCAAAGCCTTACCTCACAACGAGCGTGGTGAGGTCGACCAAGGAGCCTACGCGCAATTGTTGACAGCGCTCGACAGTGGCAAGCCTGCCGATTTCTCTACGATCCGCCTCGGCGGCACAGTCAAGCTAACGAACCCCCAGGCCAGTTATGCGTTTGCCTTGGAGGGGTCGGATAGTCACCGGTTAGGGATGCTTGCCCCGCCGGCGTTTAGCAGCGCCGAAGAAGCAGGCGAGATGGCAGAACTGTACTGGCAGGCACACACTCGGGATGTGCCGTTTCTCGATTATCCGACGGCGTCGCTGACCACGGCTGCGGCTGCAGATTTGTCACGCTACTCTGATTTCCGTGGCCCCAAGGTGAATGGCAGTGTAACCCCAGCCACGCTCTTTCGCGGGAACACGGTGGGTGATCTGACAGGTCCCTATCTCTCACAGTTTCTGTGGAAAGACATTCCCTCGGGAGCGATGACCATTGCACAGAAG
>JAYVFX010000851.1:0-3632 GCA_043772795.1 Deltaproteobacteria bacterium | reverse complement strand
TGGAAACACGGGACGAACGATGGGTATTGCCGGGAACGTGCTTCTCCATCGAACCGGGCATATACCTGGCCGGAGAATTCGGCGTGCGCAGTGAGATCAATATCTATGTGTCTCCACATGCAGCGATTGTTACTGGCGTGCCGATGCAGACAGCAGTGATACCGATCTTGGCGTGAGACAATGCATCTTGTCATCTTCGACATCGACGGCACCCTCACGCAAACCAATCACGTAGACGATCGGTGTTTTGTTCAGTCCTTTGTCGATGAGCTCGGCCTAACGGAAATCAATGCTGACTGGTCACGTTATCCAACAGTGTGTGATTCGGGTATCACGCAGTACATCTTCCGAGAGTACCTCCAGCGTGGACCGACTTTTGCCGAGGTTCCCCGCTTGCAACGACGCTTTGCCGCGCTTTTGGAAGAAGCCTATCGCTACGAGCCACGGAATTTCTCGGCAGTACCTGGTGCAACAAAGGTGTTGCCGATCTTGCGTCAGGATAGCGACTATAGAGTAGCGATCGCGACTGGGGGGTGGCAGCTCTCCGCATTATTGAAACTCGAAAAAGCCCAGATCGACATTGCCGGTCTTCCTGCGGCGTTCGCTGATCACGGTATTACTCGCGAGGTGATTATTGCGGCGGCCATCGCTATGGCACGAAGGATCTACCGACAGCCACAGTTTTCGCACGTGACCTATGTTGGCGATGGGGTGTGGGATGTTCGCGCTGCACGGCAGTTGGGCATCAGTTTTATTGGTGTTGCTCAAGGAAACGAGGAGACGGCCTTGCGCGCCGAAGGAGCAACCGCCATCATCCAAGACTTCACAGATTTTGGTCGATTGAGAGAGGTATTAGAGGAACTGCGCCATGGCTAAAGTGTGGTTTGTTCGGTCACAGAATCGTCTGGTCGCGCTCGGCGGTCGTCCGGCATATGAAGGGGACTTAGAGAAATTGATTTGGCCGCTCGATATTGGCCTACATCGCTACTACACAGATGGACCTCTGGTTGAGGATGCTGATCCGCCGCCAACTGAGTTTGCTCAACATGATATGGTCCTGCTCGAAGTGACTTCTGCTGACATTAGAGCAGGGACGAACTACCGTGTGGGTTTTTACTCTTCCCCCTATTCGCCGAAGGCGGCGAGCTCCCGGCTTGGTACTCCGTACCAGAATTAAAGCGGGTTGCTTTCAATCGGATCTTTGGTGATCTGTAGAGACGCGACATGTCGCGTCTCTACTTGCTGCCCGTCTCACTCGTGAACGCCGCTGCCACGACCCGACGTTGAATTTTCCCAGTTGCAGTGCGAGGAATCTGGGTCACCAGGTGAATAGTCTTGGGTACCTTAAAAGCGGCCAAGCGTTCGCGGCAATGGGCCGTGAGATCCGCCTCACTTGCTGTGCCTTTTAAGACTACAGCCGCAGCCACTTCTTCGCCGTATTTCGTATCGGGAACTCCGAAACATACCGCTTCAGCGACAGCGGGATGGGTCAATAATGCCTCGTCGATCTCACGTGGTGAAATCTTTTCCCCGCCGCGGTTGATCAACTCCTTCAAACGACCTACGAGCGTGAGATAACCGACGGCATCAAGAATGCCTTGGTCTCCAGTCCGGAACCAGCCGTTGGTGAACGAGGCCGCGTTCGCTTCGGGATTGTTGTGATACCCACGAGTGACATTCTTGCCTTGAATGACGACTTCACCTGGTGCTCCAGAAGGAAGGAGTTTTCCGGTATCATCCATAATGCCGACTTGGACGCCAGTACCACAACCGACCGACCCCGGTAGTCGTTTTCCCGGCGGCAGTGGGTTTGAAGCCATCTGATGGGCTGCTTCGGTCATGCCATAGGCTTCAAGTACTGGACAGCCAAAGCGAGTTTCCATCCCTTCCATGGTAGCCGGAGCGAGCGCTGAGCTGCATGAACGGATAAAACGTAGGCCACTTGTTCCTGGAGCTGGTGCGTGGTCCTCATCTGCACGAGCAAGGAGCACTTGGTGAATCGTTGGAACGGCAGTGTACCACGTGGCCCGATGCGCTTTCACCATTGGCCAAAAAGCCCCGGCGCTAAAACGAGCAGGAACAACAATTGTTCCTCCCGAACGAAGGGTTGCCAGCGTCGAAGCGACAAGCCCATGTACGTGGAACAATGGCATCACACATAGCGAAACGTCATCCGGGGTCAAGGCGTAAGTGGCGACAACATTGGCGGCTGAGGTTAACAAATTACCATGTGACAGTGGGACGCCCTTCGGGCGGCTCGTTGTTCCGCTGGTATGAAGAAAAAGCGTCACGTCGTCAGAATTCGGGGTCGCTTGTTTGCGTGGGAACGGTGACCTCCTCAGTGGCATAAAGTCAACTTGGCCATCCGGAGAGCGCGTTGTTTCAATCAACAATACGCCAGCTGGAGCAGCGGCTCGCGCTGGTTCCGCGCCACCAGGGGGGACGAGCAACACTTTGGCTTCGATGTCTTCAAGGTAAAAGCGAAACTCCTCGGTTGTGTAGGCCGGGTTGAGCGGAGCAGCCGTTGCGGCAGCAGCACCTACAGCGAGAAAGGCGATGATGACCTCAATACCATTTGGGAGCGCCATTGCCACCCGATCTCCGCGTCCAATGCCAAGCTCCTCTAGGCGCGTCGCCAATCGGGCCACTTGGGCCTGTAACGATTCGTACGTGACGACCGGCCCACCCTCAGGAACGATCAGGGCAGGGTGAGTAGGGGTCCCAACCGAGAGGAGGTCCGATAATGTTGCAAACTTTTGCGTAGCCATGATGCGGCTTTTAGCGCAATTTTGATCGGATTGCACGTGCTCCTGTCTGTGTATACGACGGATTCTTGCTACACTGCCAATATCCCAGGTAAAAGGTGATGCATATGGCAGCAGTCGTTAATCAACACCTACCATTGTTCGTACCGAACGGAGACTTGCGATCGTAGGTACACGGATCACCTTAGTACCAGATAATGGATTATCTCAATGCCGAATGGTCGCCCAAGAGGATTCGTGACTGGCATAACTTCACAGAGCAACAGATTGCTGACGTGATCACCTATATCGCGGAACATAGAGTTGAAATTGAAGTTGAATACCAACAAGTGCTGCAGGAGGTTGAAGAGATCCGTTGCTACTGGGAAGAACGAAACTGTGAACGCTTTGCCAAGATTGCGACAATGCCGCCAAAACCCGGACAGGAGGCGATTCGCAGCAAACTAGAGGCGTACAAAACAAAGCCCACGGACTCACCGGAGTGATCCTTCTTGCCGACCACAATCTAAATCGGACCACAAGAGATTGGCACACTCACGGTCCCCGGCCATGAATGGCCGGGCTACACCGCAGCGCCGGATAAATCCGGCTTAAGCCCCATTCATGGGGCGTTGTCAGTAGCCCGGCGATTGATCGCCGGGCGGAGAGACGAGACCAGTTGTGACAAAGCGTACGAATCTTCTGTGGTCTGATTTAGAAGGTCAGGCGTTACTGCTGTGGGGCCACCTGTACCGTGGATGCGGATTTCAGAAATCTTCGCCGGGGCTTTTGCGCCGACCAATTCTATACCTGGTGTGTCGTAACCAGCCTGTTTGAACTGTGCGGCCAATGCCTTGGCCCAGGGCCGCTGTCCTTCATCCGCGATCT
>JAYVFX010000850.1:0-3797 GCA_043772795.1 Deltaproteobacteria bacterium | reverse complement strand
AACAACCGCAATGCCGGCTTGCCTCCGTGACTTTGCACGCTCTGCTGGTTGGGTGGCATTATTGTCCAGACCATTTGCGAGCCTCTCGCTATGTCCAACTGATAGATCACATATCCGGCCAGTCCATCCCACGTGGCGTTACGTGTTCCGCGTCCGCTCGCAGAAAACGGAGGAAGGACTGATTCCTCGTAGGCAACGTTGTAATCGAGCATGAACGTCCACTTGTCGGTTAGTGTATACGTTGTGAGTAGCGTGAAGAGCCCTCGCGTCGAATCTCCACGATCGTCTTGCTCGGGGCCAATCGTTGCGGCGGCGTCTACAGACACAGTCGATGTTGGAGTGAGATTGCAGCCGAACGTAAAACTCTTACCGTCGTTGTTGTCGTACAGGTTGTCCCACCCGACAATCATGCCGGCATTCACGCTCAGCCAGTCAGCCAACGGCAGCTGGAATGACAGTCCGACATGGGTATCAGGAATAGCCCAGGTAAAGAGCAGCGAGTGTGAGATATGAGGGTTGAAATTGTCTCAGGTTCTTATGACCTCCGCTCCATGCTCGGATGTCCATTTTCCAGCTTTGATTGTCAGTCCAGCACCGACTGGGATGGTGTAGGTCAAATACAATTGATGCAGCTCAAAGGAATTCCGACTCTCGCGACAACGAACGTTTTTACACCAGCGTGTATAATGCCCAGTGACCTCGGCCGTTCTCCCAAAATCTATGTCAGTGAAAAAACCAATTCCGTCATCGCTGTCTCGCTGCAGCCGGATGTTCGCTATGTCGAGGGCCAAGTGGTTGTGCTTGTTATTGACGAAGAGCAGCTGGTTCTTGCCAAAGCGCGGCTCATTGAAGTTGAACGTGTAATTTGTGGCGAACAGCCCATGAAGCTCCCAGCCGCGCGATCCTAAAATACGTGCAAGGCCGAGCATGTCGGTCAGACTCCAACGCGTACGACTCTCTGACGCTTCAGAGTTCGTTGCCGCCGTAGTCACGAGCCCCAGAGCTATGGCAAAAGAGACACTCCAGACGCTTTCCGAGAGCAACAAGCTACAGATCAAGAACAACCAGACTTTCTGATGCATGCGTCCTCTCGGTAGTGAGAATTGTCGCCGAAACTCTTTGTCACCAGGTTGTAGGCCGTTTTCGGCAGCGGGTGCACCGGAGACGCTACGCTTATTCCGGCCTACGGACTTCACTCGTCACTCCTTACTCCGTACTGCCTTCCTTACGGTGGTTTATCCTCAGTCCTCGCCAAGACCTGCTCAATGAACGCTTCGAGCTCCGCCCAACTGGCAAAGTGCGTGGCCTGGCCGGAGACGAGATGTTCGGCACGACCCAGCGGAACGTTCTCGCCCCCTAGTGTGGGCTGGGCCACTTGCACGACAAACGCTCGTTGCGCCGGATAGCGCGATTGGGTAGATAGATTCGCTTTCATGACTGCCCCCTACGATACGGGATACGGCTGTATCACCGTGTGTGTCTGGAGCGGAATAGCAGAGGGGACGGGCAAAAGTCCGCAGAAAGTTCACATATTTCTCACATATTGCGCGCACACGCGGACAGAGACAGAGAGGAGAGACAGAGATAGAGGGTAGCGTGCGCTGCGCGCACGACTGTCCGCCACGGCATATCCTTCGTGCGCATGGCGCACGCTACGGACTGCGGGAGAGGAGATGGCCCGCAACCAACGATCAATAAAGTGGGACCACTGCCATGAGGGGAGGTACGCTCCCGGAAACATTGCCGTTTCGCTTGTCTCCCTTCATCCCAGTGTGGTATGTCTTGCATCCTCAGCGCCGGTGAGAACGTGAGAGACAAGAGGGAGATCTCGTTCTCAAGCTATTCCCTGCATTTTCTCCGGCACGAGAGAGGTGGAGCACTATGGCGGAACAATCCCTCCTGACCTTTGCCACGTATGTGATAGATCGCGACAATGAACAACTGCGGCTGAGCAACCGACCCGTTCGGCTGACAAACAAAGCATTTGCGGTTTTGCGCTATTTGGTGGAGCATCCCGGGCAGTTGGTGACCAAAGATGCGCTGTTTGCTGCTGTATGGTCCGAGAGCATCGTCAGTGAGACTACGCTGACGAATTGTATCGGGGAGTTGCGCCGGGCGTTGGGTGACGATCCCAAGCAGCCGCGGTTTATTGAGACCGTGCAGCGGCGAGGGTACCGCTTCCTTCCCGCCGTCGCAGTTAGCGCCGCTCCCGTTTCAGATTCCAGGTTTCAAGTTTCAGGTGTAACGGCAGAGGAGCATCAAGCTCCGCGTGGAACGTGGAACGTAGAACGTGAAACGTCCTTGGTGGGACGTGAGGCGGAACTCGCACGATTGCACCAATTATTTGCGAAAGCCCTGAACGGCGAGCGGCAAGTGGTGTTCGTCACCGGCGAGGCGGGGATTGGCAAGACCGCGTTGGTCGAAACCTTTGTCCAGCGTCTAGTGTCCGGCGTCCAGCGTCGGGAAGACGAACGGCAAAGAGCAAAGAGCAGGGAGCCAAGAGCAGAGAACCAAGAACAGGGAACCAAGAGCAGGGAGCGGGGAGTAACAAGAAGCCCTTCCTCACCAGCCCCTAGCCTCCAGCCCCTAGCCCCAGGGGTGGTGCTGGGTTGGGGGCAGTGCATTGAGCACTACGGCGCAGGGGAAGCCTATCTCCCAGTGTTAGAAGCGCTCGGACGCTTGGGCCGCCAGCCGGGGAGAGAGCGGCTGGTAGCAATCCTCCATCAGTACGCGCCCACTTGGCTGGTGCAATTGCCTGCGTTGCTCAGTCCAGAGGAACTGGAGGCAGTGCAACGGCGCATCCAAGGGGCAACACGCGAGCGCATGTTACGCGAAATTACCGAGGCCTTCGATGTCCTGAGCGCAGAGCTCCCTTTGGTGTTCGTGCTCGAAGACTTGCATTGGAGTGATCCGTCCACGGTCGAATTCCTCACGACGATAGCCCGGCGCCGTGAGTCGGCCGGTGTGTTCATCGTGGGGACCTATCGGGCAGCAGAACTGACGGTGACTAATCATCCGCTGAAGACTGTGAAGCAGGAACTGGTCGCTCGCGGAAACGCTAGCGAAGTAGCGTTGAGTTTTTTGAGTCCGGCAGCCGTGCGAGAGTATGTTAGCCAGCGCTTGGCGGAATATGAGACTGCCGACGCCGTGGCCGACTTTGTCTACCAACGGACGGATGGCCAACCGTTATTTATGGTGCAGGTAACCGAGTATGTGATCCAACAGTTCGGACAGTCGGAACTGATGGCAGCAGACCCACGCATGGTCAGTATTCCTCAGAGTTTGCGTGAGTTGATAGAAGCGCAACTCGGACGCCTCACCGAGGACGAGCAACACGTCTTGTCCGTGGGCAGTGTCGTGGGAGCAGAGTTTACGCCGGCCAGTATTGCCGCCGGGATGGCAGTGGCAGAAGCCCTGGTTGAAGCGGTCTGTGAACGCTTAGCCCGCCGGGGACAGTTTATTGAAGAGCGTGAGGTCAAGACGTGGCCGGACGGTACGGTGAGTGCGTGCTACGCCTTTCGCCATGCCCTCTATCAAGAGGTGTTGTATGCGTGCCTCCCGGAAGTGCGTCGGAGACGGTTGCATAAAGGGATTGGTGAATGGGAAGAGCGGGCCTATGGAGACCGAGCCCCGGAGCTTGCTGCAGAATTGGCGGTGCATTTTGCGCGGGGATGGGATACGGACCGGGCCGTGTTGTATCTGCAGCAGGCGGGAGAGAACGCCCTCCGGCGGCATGCCTACCCGGAAGCGCTGGGACACTTCCACAAAGGAGCCGAGTTCCTGCAGACCCTCGCGCC
>JAYVFX010000849.1:0-2374 GCA_043772795.1 Deltaproteobacteria bacterium | reverse complement strand
TGGCACTGTGGTAGCATCATGAGTGCCACGTGTCAGCTCGACCCAAACGCGAAGCAGAACACCACCCCTGTCCCGGGCTTGGTGAGGAGGTGGCCTATGGCGGGTAGTTCCCGTACAACGTTCCAGAAGCGGCAAAAAGAATTGGCACGCCAGCAGAAACAGCAGGACAAGGCAGCGCGGCGGCTGGAAATCAAGCAGCGCAAGGCACAGAGCGGTCCGCGGAGCACCGGCAACGGAGATCCCGACATCGCAGGCATCCGACCAGGACCACAACCGTTACCGGAACAATGGGGTGCGTCTGAAACTGATAGTTAACAAGGAGTCTTTATGCCACCATATAGCCCTAATCAGTTCGTGCGCCGCCACGCCGCCACACGCCAGCCGGTGCGACTTTTGACTGCACACGAGAAGCCCCAACGTTGCGATTGGCCTACGTGCGCCAAAGCCGCGACGGGTGCAGATGAGCACAAGGTCTACTGCCCCACGCATTTCTTCGCCGTCGTCAGTAAACATTGGTGACCTGTCGTCGAAAAAGAAGGGGCGAAGACACATCTTCGTTCGTTATCAGAGTTTGAACCGCGAGTGAAGTAAGAGCGGCAGAGAAAGTGGAATATGCGCACTGTCCCACATCCATACTCGACGGCGAAAGTGAGCTATCTCCAATGCGCCCCTCACTTTGAGCCAATTTTGGATAACATATAGTGATTTTACGATTCGTCTGGCTCCCTATGGAGATACCTGCCACAAATCACCCCCCTTACGTGCAGCACATGCGGCAGCATCGGACAACTCTGGTCGTGGTGTGCGCTCCTTTTCTGCCTGCGTTGCAAGTGTTTTGTCGTGCGGTCTGGGCCAAAGAACCAACCGTTCCAAAGCCCCACGCGAGAAAGTCCAGCCGCCAATAGACCAGTGGCCGGTCGGATTACGGATATGCCGCAACGTATCCACAAGCTAGGATGCTGATCTGGACCCCGGGTCTCATGCCTTACCCCTATAATGTTTGCTATAGTGTCGATCATAGTGTTAGCTGTACACAGACCTGATGCGCTCGCGCCACTAATGGGTGGGGACTTATTCCAGTGTCCGATGTGTACCGGAGAGGAGAGTTCTGTAGATGTCTTCTGTTAGCAGAGTCGGATCACCGTGGCAGTGGCCATGGTGGCACACTGCTCCTGGTGAGCAAATGACTTTTGTCTGGATTGTTTTGATCCATGTAACCGCGGCTACGGGACTCGCGCTGTATCCGCTTCCCGGATGGCCCTTGTTTCTGGGTGCCTGTGCGTTGGCGTGGATTGGGGGGCTAGGCACGACGGTGTGTTATCACCGTGTCTTAGCACATCGGACCCTGCAACTGCATCCGGCAGTACAAGAAGTTCTCATTTTCTTTGCCCTCTGTAATGGTTCGGGAACGCCCCTGTCGTGGACCGCCAACCACCGACTGCATCATGCGAAGGCCGACACTCTCGAGGACATTTCGAGTCCACGGGTCGGGGGCTTTTGGTGGGCACATTTACGGTGGTTGTGGCAAGTCGAGCGGGCAAGCGCTGAGCGTTATTGTCCGGACTTACGTGGCCGGTCCTTGCGCATCTGGGCAACACTGCAAACGCCACTCTTGGCAGTCTCATACCTGGGCGGCCTGCTCTTTGGTGCGCCAGCGTTCTTCTGGCTCGGCGCGATTCGCTTAGTGTTTGCTTTGCACGGGCAGTGCTTTGTGAACAGTGTCTGCCACATGCGACCGACTGAGTCAGTCGATGAGGACTCGAGTCGCAACGTTTTGTGGCTGGGGTTATGGCACGGGTTTCAAGGAGAAAATTGGCACGGGAATCACCACGCGCGACCTGGTTCTGCCCGGTTGGGCTGGACGCCCAGGCAAATCGATGTGGGCTGGTGGCTGATTGTGGTACTTGAACGGCTCGGCCTAGCAACTGCGGTACGTCGCCCGAGCGCTGCGCCGGAGTGATGGGTGCAGGGGATACCGGAAACCCTCTTACTGAGAAAGGAATTTTATCCTATGCGAGCATATCGAACGGAATCTACCTATTATTTTTCTTCAACGCATCTTATCCCGGGTGGTGCGCTCGTCTTTTTTTCAGATAAACTCAGACGCTATATCCACCCAGTTGAGGGCTTTCTGCTTGATGGCCATCCTCGTGTACAAATACTCCCAGAAACCGAAAGCGCAGCGCTGGAGGTGGAGTGGCACGGCGCGCTGGCCCGCTATGTCGGCGGGGCACGCTGATGGCTCGACTCCTGCTCGTTCCTGAATATAGGGACACTGTAAGAGAGTGTTTTTTAATTCGCTTTCTCCGTGGTCACGAGTCGGAGAGTGCGCCGGATACTCGCCAAGTAGACCATCGCTTCACGGGAGATCACC
>JAYVFX010000848.1:0-12946 GCA_043772795.1 Deltaproteobacteria bacterium | reverse complement strand
GTCATTGAGTTGCAACGCATCGCCAAGCGCGGCAGGAACATCTTCTAGCGTAATCAGTCCGAGCGGCACGAGCCGTTTCAAGTCATGACTGCAATAGTCTACCGCCCAGTCATTGAAAGCACGAAAACACGAAGCTCGCAGCTCGGCGTCATCAAGACCAAAGAGTGGCATCCCCATTGAGGTGTAGATCACTTCAGCTTGTACGCCGTCGCGATCCTGATCCGCGAGGCGATAGGTCGGGTCCCACACACTCTTTGGCGCTTCGTCAAAGCCTTTCTTGGCGTGAGTTGGCAATTCTTGCGATGGCACTCCCGCACCAAAGAAACCCGCGACGGTCATTGGCGTGATATTCTCGCAGACGAACCACTCACCATCGCGACCGTTGAGGCCCTTTACAGTGCGTGGCGCGCGGTCACGAAACTTTTTGTCCATACGTTCAGCCCACATCGTGGGCGGTTCAACGAAATGTGAATCCGCAGATATGAGTTTATAGTCTCCCATCGATTGATCCTCCTTTAATGTAACAAAATACGCGAGTGCCACGCCGCTTGCAACGTCGAGGACAACCCTCAACGCCACGTAGGCTCAACACCAGCAAACATGTTCAGATCCTGCGCTCACATTCCCATTAACGCACGTTTAGGAACCATCTCACCCAACACGGGGCAGCCGTATGAGATGGTCAAGTCGACGAGATGGTATACAATCCTTCATCTGCCGTGGCAAGTCGATTGGCGTAGAAAAGCACATCGATTGGCATAAACTGTTACGCGCTACCTTCCAGCTGTATAGGTTGGCTAAAGATGCCGGAGTCGTCCGTCGATAATCATCCACACTGGCACCGTCGGTGTTCGTAGTGCAAGAATCGGCCAACGATGGCGAGGGTATTACAGCTGAGATTTCGCCAAAACCAAGTTACGAGGGCAACAGTGAAGAAACTTCTTATCCTGCTATTTGCTGCTGTCAACATTCTTTCAGCCACTCAATCCGCCCACTCACAAACCGCGGAGGTAACTGTCTTCGTCAACGCACAACACCCGCAAGCCTCCGACTCCAACCCAGGAACCGAGACGTTACCGTTCAAAACTATCCGCAAGGCGGTAGCGGTAGTGCTCGAAAATAACTGGCAGCGGAAAGGCACCAAAGTCCGCATTGCACCGGGAGTCTACCGCGAAAGCATCTCTGTTCCGCCAGACTGGCGAGAGACCGATGCTGCAATGACTTTTGAAGCCACCGAAATCGGCAAAGTCATCGTTTCCGGCTCAGACGTCTGGACTGGTTGGACACGACAAGGAACCTCAGCCATCTACGCACGTGCGTGGCCGTATAAGTGGGGCCTCGCTCCCTATCCACCCTACTGGGAGGGCAATGTCGTGTTGCAACCGATTGTCCGGCGGCGCGAGATGATTTTCCTTAACGGTACACTGCTTGACCAGGTATTGTCAGTCGCTGAACTCAAACCTGGCTCTTTTACCGTTGACGAAACGCTCGGAACGGTACAACTCATGCCACCGGTGGGAGCAAATATGGACACCGCCGTCATTGAAGTCGCGGTGCGTGCGGGGCTGCTAAAGGTGACGACCAAACACAATGTGACTATCAGGGGTCTCACCTTTACCCATGATAATACCCCACTGCAAGGAAGCGCGGTAACAATCGAGAGCGGATCGAATATTGTACTGGAGGACAATCAATTTCTATGGAATAACTGGGGCGGACTTTCCTTGCTGGAAGTCAGTGGCGGGACCCTGCGGCGTAATGTCGCTTCCCACAATGGCGTCGTGGGCATGGATGCGTGGAAAGTCAAGAACCTTGTCGCAGAAGACAATGACACGTCATATAACAACTGGCGAGGGGCGAAGGGTGGATTCTACGGGTGGGCAGCGACCGGCATGAAAATCATGCTCACCCATGGCGGATCGTTCCGTCGGCACCGGTCGGTGGGAAATCAAACACGTGGGCTTTGGTTTGATACCGATTGTACCGACATCGTTGTTGAAGACTCGTTTTTGGGAGAAAACCTCCAGGACGGCGTTTTCCTTGAAGCGCTGCAAGGGCCGATTACTGTTAGAAATAGCACCATCTGCCACAATCAGAAGGGAGGGATACTCATCGCGAACTCAGCAAATGTAGCGTTAGAGAAGAACATCGTGTATGGGAATCGTGACGCACAAGTATTGTTGAGCGGTGAATATAGCGGTGCTCGCGGGTTCACGAACTGGGAGACGGGCCTGAAATTGCAGGTCGTGTCAGAAGGGTGGACAGTCAAAAGTAACGCGGTCGTCGGCTTGGATTCAGGTTTCATGCTGCTCAGCACTACGCTCTCAGCTACGATGTGGGATCGTTTCGTCGCCACCCTCACGTCAGACAGCAATGTGTGGTTCAATCCGAATGACACGAATGTGTTTCGTATCGCTGGGTCACGAACTCTGGATTTTTCTGCATGGCGATCAACCACTGGCCGTGACTCTTACTCGACTTTTGCCGACCCCCTATTTCGAGACCCTGTCAACCATGATTTTCGTCCACAGCCAGGAAGCCCCTTATTCAGTATTGGAGGCTGGCCGGGTATTCCTAGCGGACCCCAAGCGTTACAAATTCAGTAGAGGGATGACAAACACGACGTCGGCAGTTGGCAGTTGGCAATGTCCACTACCCAAAAGAAGGACTAGAGTAGTGGCTGGCGTGCGATGCTGACGGAACCCAGGCTGTGCAGACGCTGCGCGAAGTCGAGTCCGATGCTGCATTCTCACCGGGCAAGGCGTCGTCTAGGGCTACGAGCCTTGCATCTACGACGGGAGCCCTACCGAAGTAGTTGACCGCAATGAATCTGAAGGGTCGTATGTTGTTACGTTGTTCCGGCGAACGCCGGTACTCAGGGAGCTGTAGCACAAAGCTAAATGTCCTCCACATGGGCATCAGAGGAACGGGTCATCAAAATTGACGTTATGAATCAGTAACCGCCCTATCGCCACAAGCGCGATCCTGTTCGTGAGTCTTCTCATGTCGAGATCCACGTGCGCTCGTTGATATGGCCTTCACACGGGTGGTGTGGTGTCGGCGCATCAACGGCGGCCGCGCATCCAATGTACAGTCTGCGCGGCCACCCTGTGGTTGCCTTCATCCGCTTCAAACTTCACGCCATCAAGCCCGCCAAGATCGAACTGACTGCTGAACACTGAACATCACCCACCGCACCACAGCCACATACCTCGCTGAAGGATTCACAATTCCATCGCTCATTCTCATCATTGATTACCATGGCTGTGTTTCAATCAGAGACAACCCTAGCACTATCAGCCTTCCAACAATGTGTCAGCGCGTAGAATAACTGCTACGTAACTAACATTTCACTATCAGCGATAATGCTATCCTCAACCTCCAGCTGATGCACCCATGAGAGCTGTCTCAGGTAAAGTATGGTCCCAGATTTCAATGTAAATTGGGTCTGGAAACTGTGGGTGAGTTTTAGTATAAACAAGGTAAGATCCCTAAGCGTTGAGTGAGATTACATCAATTTGCCTTATTTATGATACCTTTCAAATCGCAACCCCTGCCAGATCGCAAACGTGGACTGTTCTGTGCACTCAACCGCACAAATGCCCACGTGAAGAGACGCCCTCTCGCTGGGATCGTGGAAAAGAGTCTACACCACATAATTCTCGCACAGCACGCGTTTCCCTATGTGGAGAATCTGACTTAGCCCAGCCGCATAAGGAACAGCAAAAGAATTTATGTTTCGCTACATTTCTAGGACGCACACGATTGAACTGTCACGTGGTATTATACCGTGTTCCCTCATGAGGTTCCGCAAGCAGAGGGTTTGTAGCTGCTCCTCGCTTCCCTCCGTTTTGGGTTCCGTAGCGAAAGGTTCCGTGTGTCTGTGGATGTCTGCGAAAAGCCAACAGATCCAGGGTTTATGGTTGGACCTTTTCCGGGTCGGAACGAAAACACCGGCACCTTCCGCTCCTAAACGGCAAAGAGGATTCCGAAACTGTTTGATATTCAGCCTTCTGATCCTGGGACACGCATCTGGATGTGCCACGATTCCCAGTCGCCAGCCAACCACTAACGCGGGTCAGACGGTGTACTCGATACCCGCTGCTACAACCCAAGTGTCCGCGGCTGGAACTGACAGCGCGCCGTCAGTTCCCGGAAATTTTGACGACACTTCGGTAGAGAGGCTCGCACAGCTCTGGACACAACGCCGACAGCCAGGAACGATTTCTGACTATCCGATTGGACCCGGGGATGTATTGGAAATCTCCGTGCCGGCAATGGAAGAATTGAAGAGTCGTACCGTTCGAGTATCTGGTGACGGAACAATAGGAGCCCCCTTTTTGGGAATTATCCAGGTAAACGGGTTAACAGAAGAGAAACTGAGACAAGACATTACCCACCGTTTAGAAGAATACATGTATCGGCCACGGGTCAACTTATTTGTCCGGGAATATCGAAGCCGTCAGGTTGCCGTACTCGGAGCGGTAAGTAAACCGGGCTTCTACAGTTTAGCGAGTGGTGCAGACACACTGCGAGATATGATTTCCCTCGCCGGCGGAACCAACGAGACAGCTGCCCCGTGGATTTGCCTCACTCCTAGTGAAGAAGCCGGAGCCGAACAAGTGCCTGGAAGTGCAGTTACAACACCGCTCGCGCGCGTCAGTACTACCCAACAAGCGCGGGCAGCTGCTAAGGTTGAACCGCTCATCATTGCGTTGGACGATAACGGAAACCAGACGAGCGAATACCTGTCGTTGCCCAGTCGCCCTGGCGATATCATCATGGTACCCACACGCGGTGAAGTGTTGGTACACGGGTGGGTAGCAAAGCCGGGATCTTACCCCATCACGCCGGGACTGACTATGTTGGGGGCAGTAATGGCGGCCGGTGGGCCGCTGTTCGCCGCTGACCTTAATACGGTCCGCATCTTACGCCGGGATCGGGCGAAACAGGAAACCTCTCTGTACGTAAACTTAGACCAGGTTCGTGATGGAGAGAGCCCGGATGTTGATGTCCGAAGCGGAGATATAATTGTTCTTGCTGCCTCAGGGGTAAAGGTGGTGCCCTATAGCCTCTATCAGCTGGTTGCGTCCATGCTCCACGTGGGCGCTAATTTACCCTTGTATTAGTGGGCACGACTATGAATGAACTTTCCCCATATCTCTTGCAGCACCCGAATCACACTTCGCCTGAAGATGCAGGCAGACTCCTCGAAGCCAATGCGGCAGATGGGGAAATCCGTCTGCGCGACTATTGGAGGGTCATTCAAAAACGACGATGGAGCATCGCGGCTTTTTTTCTGATTGTCGAGCAGATTACGGCGTTGGTGATCTTGTTCACGCCTCCTGCATATAAAGCCGAAACTACCTTATTGATTGATCGACAGCTCCCAAAGGTAGTGGATATCCAACAGGACGTACTTTCCGCGCAGGAAAACGAAGCGGAGTACGACTACTACAAGACGCAATATAGCATCTTGCAAAGCCGCAGTTTGGCCGCCTACGTAGTTCAAGAACAGGGATTGAAGGACAATGATATTTTTGTCGGTGTGGAACGAAAAGGCCTGCCCGGCTACCTCTCGGGACTAACACAAAAGGGACGCCACTCTTTGTACTCCGCGCTCGCAATCGACACAAAGGCCGAGGTCCCGTCGGAGACTGCTTTAGTTGAACGTTACCTTCAAAAGACACTGACTGTTGAGCCGGTAAAAAAAACTCGACTGGTGAGTATCACTGCTACTACACCTGATCCTGATTTGTCAGCTCGACTCGCCAACGCCCACGCAAATGCCTATATCCGCTTTGGACTAGCGCTTCGAGCACGACCTACCGAGGAAGCGGAAGCGTTTCTGCGAAAGAAATTGGGCGAGTTACAAGCTCGGGTCCAAGACTCGGAAGAAGCGCGCAATCGCTACCGACGCCGAAAGGGTTTCACCTCGCTGGATGACAAAGAGAACATCGTCGTGGAACGCCTGAACGATCTCAACAAGCGGCTGACCGAAGCTGAAGCTACGCGGATTGCACTAGAAGCCCAGATGCTTCTGATCCGCAGGCAGGAATATGATTCCCTCCCAGCAGTGATTAATCACGACCTCATACAGTCATTGAAAACGCGGTTGTCTCAGCTTGAGGCCGAGCACGCTCGGCTGGCGGTGGAGTTTAGACCGACCTATCCTGCAGCAGCGCAAGCTGCTGCGCAGGTCGAGGAAGCACGAAACCGTCTACAGCGGGAGATCCGAGGGGTTGTCTCGGGCATTGGATCTTCCTATCTCGCCGCAAGTGAAAATGAGAAGTCGCTTCGGGCCAAGATGGAGGAACAGAAGAATACCACACTTGAACTCAAAGACGCGGCAGTCGGGTATGCAGTTTTAGGGCGGGAACTAGACACTAACAAACAGCTATACGAGAGCATCCTACAAAAGGTTAAAGAGATGGGGATCGCAGCACAGATGCGGACCTCGAACGTCGTGGTAATTGATCGAGCTAACCCTCCCCTCAAACCAACATCACCAAAGAAGCCGATGGCGTTCGCAGTAAGTGCCCTTATCGGACTTGCTGGCGGCGTCGCCTTCGCCTTTCTCCGTGAGTACGCCGATAATAGACTGAATACCCCAGAGGGTATTCAACGTTTCCTTCACCTACCAACGTTGGCGGTTGTCCCCGATTTCTCCACTGTCGGCACCAATGGGAATACACTCCGACTCTTACCACACGGACACAAGGAGCTGATACACGCAGCAACCCCAGGCGGAGAGCTCGTATTAGATCATCATCCGCTGTCCGTGGTGACAGAATCCTATCGCATGCTGCGTACCGCCATACTGCTCTCCCGTGCGGAAGAGCCGCCGAAGACCATCCTGTTCACAAGTGGCGTAGACAAAGAGGGAAAAACACTCACCGTGCTGAACACAGCCATTATGTTTGCACATTTGAGTGCGCGAGTATTAGTTATTGACGCGGACCTGCGGCGTTCTGGGTGTCGCCGAGTGCTGGGAACCAAGCAATCCTTTGGATTAACTGAACTATTAGCTGGACAGAGAGAGATCGACGAGGTCATCGTTCCGGTGGAGAACAAATTGTTTTCTTTGCTTGGCAGTGGTTCGGTACCTCCGAATCCAGCCGAGCTCCTAGGTTCCCGTCGGATGCGAGACATCTTGGCTACGTTGGAAGAGCGTTACGACTACATCCTGATAGATTCTCCACCGGTGATTCCTGTAACCGATGCTATTGTTTTGTCGTCCTTAGTAGATGCTGTAGTACTCGTAGTGAACAGTCAGACAACCTCGCATTACATAGCCGAACAGGCACGAGCCCGTTTGAACTATGCGAGAGCGAAGATTATTGGAGCGGTCTTGAACCGAATGGACTCACAAAACTGGGAGTACGTGTATAGCTACCAGCCTGATTCCACTGAAGTGTAATTCGGCATGAGCGGAAGCTGGGACTACGAAAGGGCCGCAAGACCGCTCAAAACGTAAGGACAAATACGAAAACCTATGAGAAGATATAACGCGATAATCTAACGCAGACAAATAAGAATAGAGCAACGGGGTCGGCTCCCTAGCCTTCTACGGTAACATTTGGACGATGGACCGCAGAAGGATGCTGGTATCGCTCCATAAGGACCGTATTCGTGAGCGTACTCATTTTGAGTAGTGCCCTCACATCCCGTTGCGCGTTTGAAAATAGCGGCGCGGCCTTTACGAGTCAACGTCAACGGACTCGCCGCTATCATATGTTTGTTCGACAAAGACAAGATACATCGAATTCTCACCAACAGAGACTCCGCTGTAGAAAAGGGAGACATTATGTCCGTGGTAGTCGTAACTGGATCGGGTGGATTGATTGGTTCTGAAGCCGCGCTTTTTTATGGGCGTGCTGGCTATGATGTCGTCGGTATAGACAACGACATGCGGTCGTACTTTTTCGGTGCCGATTCGTCGACAGTGTGGAACCGGACACGGGTACAACAGATGCTGGGTACGCGGTACCGCCATTATGACCTTGATGTCCGCGACCTCGATGGAGTCCATAGTGTCTTTCAACAATATGGCACCAACATCGCGTTGATTATTCACACAGCTGCCCAACCATCGCATGATTGGGCAGCGCGAGAACCCATGACCGATTTCACCATCAATGCGAACGCAACATTAAACCTGTTAGAAACGATGCGGCAATGTTGTAAGGACGCCGCTTTCATCTTTACATCGACGAACAAAGTCTATGGCGATCGTCCCAATTCATTACCTTTAGTTGAACTCGAGACGAGGTGGGAGGTACCTACGGACCATCCCTACCACCGAGGGATTCCCGAAGAGTTCTCCGTGGACTCAACGATGCACTCTCTGTTCGGAGCATCAAAGCTGGCAGCGGACATCTTGGTACAGGAATATGGACGTTATTTTGGGTTCAAGACAGTCTGTTTTCGTGGGGGAGTGTTAACTGGAGCTCAGCATTCGGGGTCGCAACTGCATGGATTCCTCTCGTACCTGATGAAATGCGCAGTGACAGGAACGCCTTACACCATCATCGGCTACAAAGGGAAACAAGTACGGGACATCATTCACGCCAGCGACGTCATTCATGCATTTGACTCCTTCTTTCAAAATCCTCGCGTCGGGGAAGTATACAACCTCGGCGGCGGGCGCAGCTCTAATATTTCCGTTCTTGAGGCGATCGCTCTAGCTCAAGAGATCACCGGGAACAGCATGCGTGTAGATTACACAGACCAGAGTCGCGCTGGGGATCATATCTGGTACGTCAGTGACCTCAATAAGTTTCAGACACATTATCCGCACTGGAAGTTACGCTACGACAATGTGCGGGCGATTGCAGAAGAGATCGGTGAATTTGGACGCCCCCGATGGCGTGAAGAGAGACAATCATGGTCGACCGTGGCAAGCACTACGTTCTAGGCGTTGGCATCTCTGCCCTTGATTATGAGTCTGCCGTACGAACAATCGTCGAGGCCGCGCGCGCGAATACTCCCTTGAGTGTGACCGCCTTGGCCGTACACGGAGTAATGACAGGCTTCTTTGATGCCATGCATCGACGCAGACTCAACGGGTTCGACATGGTTGCGCCAGACGGTCAGCCGGTACGTTGGGCTCTACGCTGGCTCCACGGTATCGAATTGCCGGATCGCGTGTATGGACCAACGTTAACTCTCAAAGTACTCGAAGCGGCCGCGGCGCAAGGCTTACCAGTGTACTTCTACGGCAGTACAGAAGAGATGTTACACTCGCTCGGTCAAAACCTTCAGCGTCGGTTTCCATCTCTTATTATTGCTGGTAGCGAAGCTTCTAAGTTCCGTCGCCTCGGGCAACCGGAGAAGCAAGCTGTGGTTCAACGCATCAAGGATAGTGGCGCACGAATCGTGTTTGTCGGCTTGGGATGTCCACGGCAAGAAGTGTGGGTCTATGAGTATCGTGACGCATTACCCATGCCCCTGATCGCGGTTGGAGCGGCATTTGCGTTTCATGCTGCCGCAGTGTCACAATCTCCAAGTTGGATGCAGGAGGTGGGGCTCGAGTGGCTGTACCGCCTGATTCAAGAGCCGCAACGATTATGGAAGCGCTATCTCTTCCTTAATCCTGCATACTTATTGTTTGTTCTCCTCGAGCGACTTGGTCTGTGGAGAAGCACCGCGCTTCTGCCTACAGGGATGGAATCCGAGGAGTCCTATGGCTAGTCAACGTAGACAAGCGCGGATCCACATGTCGATCCGAAGCGATACCGCGTTGAGGAGCAACAGACTGCGAATCGGGCAATCTCCGCTATGATTACGTCACCATCCATTCAGTATCGGGAACGGTCTAGTACAAACGCCTATGAGGCAGTCTTCGCGGGGCCTGGGGCGTGGTACACCACATGGAGATGGTGGCTGGTTCCCCTCGCGCGCGGCGGGATCTTGGTGCTCACTGATCTCACTGCCCTATTTGCTTCTGGCTTGCTAAGCTATATGGTATGGGCGAGGCTGATGTTCAGCCAACCATTGACCGCTTATTACAATCTAGCTGGTTTGTTTTTACTTTTTCCTCTCGCGTACGCGGAGGCAGGACTCTATCCTGGTTTTGGCATTGGCGCAGTAGAGACTCTGCGCCGCTGTTCCCGGTGGACAAGCGTAGTTTTCCTCGTTCTTGCCGCCGCGACGTTCGCCTTCAAACTCTCGAATGACCTTTCGCGGGTAACGTTTGTCATTGCCTGGGCCACAGCGTTAGCGCTGGTCCCCCTCTTTCGGTTTGCCGTCCTATTCTATCTACGACGGGTGTCGTGGTGGGGAGAGCCGGCAATCCTTGTAGGGCGCGGACAGTGGATCCAAGAGGCTGTACGATCCCTTCGCAATTCGGTCTCTCTTGGATATCGACCCGTAGCAATTCTCACTTCCAATGCTAACAACGACGAGCAAACCGATAGTGATCTCCTCCTCGTAACCAGTGCTGAACTGCGTCAACGCCACGCGGAGAGTTTTGTGCAGGTGGCACTGGTAGAGGAGCGTGCTGCGACGAGCGAGATCATCAACCTCCTTCAACAACACGTTCATCATGTAGTGCTGATTCGCGACGAAGATGACCTGCCTGTAGAACCGGTACGTACGCGCAATCTTGGCCACTTGATGGGCGTCGAGTTCACCAATAATCTCTTACTCAAACGTAACCGCTTCACTAAACGTATGGTTGATATGCTTGGCGGGTTTCTGTTGCTATGCGCGGGAGCGCCGTTGATCTTCATCGGTGGACTCTTGATCAAATTCAAGAGTCGAGGGCCCGTCTTCTTCTCCCAAGAGCGAGAAGGCATGCATGGATCGCCCATTAAAGTATGGAAACTACGAACCATGTACGTCGACGCAGAACGGCGGCTTGGTGAGTACCTTGCGCAAGACCCAGCTCTCCGCCAACAGTGGGAAACTCGTTTTAAGCTTGTTGATGATCCACGCATTCTGCCGGGCATTGGCATGTGGTTACGGCGGTTTAGCATTGACGAACTGCCGCAACTGTGGAGTGTAGTAACCGGCAAGATGAGTTTGGTTGGGCCGCGTCCGTTTCCAGAATATCATCTACGTGAGTTTCCGGAGGACTTTCGGGAACTCCGCCGTCGTGTACGTCCTGGGCTCACTGGTCTCTGGCAGATCATGGTCCGGAGCAGCGGTGATACTCGGCAGCAGCGCACCTACGATAGCTATTACATTCGCAACTGGTCTTTGTGGCTTGACCTATACATCCTCGTGCGGACAATTTTTGCCGTGTTGAGTGGACGTGGAGCAAGCTAACGGTCGGTACGGAGATCGGATGTCCACGCATAGACCGAAGATTTCGATTATTACCCCTTCGCTTAATCAAGGGGATTATATTGAGCAAGCCATCACGAGCGTATTGGAGCAGCAGTACGATAATTTTGAACACATCATCATGGATGGCGGATCAACCGATCAAACGTATAGCGTCGTGCAGAGATACCCTCACCTACTCTGGGTTGCACAGCCGCAATTAGGCCTCATGGAGCGGCTCAATGAAGGTGTGAGAATAGCGTCTGGGGATATCGTGGGATACTTAAGTACTGATGACTTATATCTCCCGAATTGTTTTCATACTGTCAAAGACTATATGTCGAACTGCACGGCGGTAGATATTGTTTATGGAGACTTCCAATGGATCGGCCAGACGGGTACCATTCTTCAGTATCGACGAGAACTCGACTTCGATCTATTCATGTTGAAGTACTTGCACTTCCTGTACATCTCGGTGGTCGCCTCTTTTTTTCGTCGTAAGGTATTTGACGACGGCAACTTCCTAGATGCGCGGTACGCCTATAGTGGCGATTATGAATTCCTTTTGCGTTTAGCTCTCAAAGGCTATCGTTTTGCACACGTCAGGAGCTTCCTCACCAATTTTCGCTGGCATACAGCGAGTCTAAGTATGACTGTGGGACCTGAACAGCGCGAGGAGCATCGTCAAGCACTCTTATTGAATGATCCATTCTTATTGGCGTTACCTGCTGCGGTCCGGGGCAGCGTAGAAAGGCTACTTACTGGTTCTGCCCGAACTAAACGGATCATTCTCAAAGCGACAAAAGGCTACTACTTCCATCAGTGGCCAAAGCCTCGCCTCTTGCAAGCGCTCGGCTTGCGACTAAGTCCGCAACCTCCGGCGTCCGAAAAAACGCCAGCAGTACAAACTCCCTCGTGGGATTAACGACGTAGCTTATGCCAGACGGTTTTCGTATCACGCTTCCGTTCAAGAACAGTCGGTGGCACCATTCACGATAGATAAGAGTGCGTACCCGACATGACGAGATCTACTGTGCCAAACCCAAAGCTGCGGTTTCTGCGGGCCCAACAAGGAGTGTTCGCGGTAGTGGATCAGATGCTGTTTGCCGGTACGAATTTTATCGTCAACGTCTCTCTCGCACGGTGGCTTGCGCCGGCAGAGTATGGAGCATTTACGCTCGCGTACTCTGTGTTCTTGGCGGTCGGAGTGTTTCACGCGGCGGTGTTCATAGAACCGATGATGTATTTTGGCTCGGGGAAATACACGGATAGCTTTCGGGAGTACTTGAATATTCTAATTTCGAGTCACTGGCGATTCTCAGGCGCGGTAGCTGTGCTCTTAGGCCTCGTCACTGTGACATTGTGGGTCTCTGGTTATGAGAATGTGGCACGTGTACTGGTTGGCGTAACAATCGCGTGTCCACTCATTCTTCGCCTCTGGTTAACACGGTGGGCTTTTTACGTACGCATGCAACCCCACTGGGCAGCAACAGGAGGAGGGCTTTATCTCGCGTTCGTGATGGGTGGCATGTACACGTTAACGCGACAGAATAGATTGTCAGCGACTACGGCGCTCCTGGTTCTAGGTTTAGCGAGCATCGTGGTGAGTGTTTGGCTGACAGCACTACTCAAACGGCTGTGCGAGCCGAGTAGGTCTTTTTCCCTGCGTACAGCGGTT
>JAYVFX010000847.1:0-5271 GCA_043772795.1 Deltaproteobacteria bacterium | reverse complement strand
CGGCTGTACGGTTTACACAACAGGAAGCGTTGCGGATGATTGATGCAGCAGTCTTCACCCATAATCATCCGCGGAACACGTCGTTCTCACTTGCCGATGTTGACCTCGCTTGGCGACTACGGATTGGAGAGATCCGAGTCGTCACCCCGGCGTTCCTCTATCGCATGCGACCACCCGTCGGCGGATGGAGAAAAATAGAGTGGCAGGTCATTGAAGAAACGGTCAATACTGTCCACAACCATGTCGGGCAGGAATTCCAAGCCGCTCTCCGTGCGGGGAGATTGACAGAAAACGAGGCGGACCTACGAGGGTGGCATACGATTTGGCTTCGCACCGCACGACACCTATCGGTGTCGTACACGAGGAGGCGTCGATGAAAAAGAAACAGCGGAAACCTCAGCATGTAGAGACCGAATCTGCGGTCATCCGTAGGCCGCTCCGAAAAGTCACACAAACCAAAGATGGCGGGCTTCTCCTTGATGACCGAGATGCCGCAGAGCCCTTTCTTGCTCCGACAACTCTGCGGTCCGTCACCAAGAAGGTGGCATAATGGTCAGATGCTAAGTGACGTGCAGTTGATGTCCATACGTAGGGCGCGCTACTCCGCTTCTGTGCACGTTTTCACGGTTCCGGTCTTCAAAGGCCGGGCTACCTTCATCTGCCGCACTGCGGCGACCAAGATCAAGATATCGCGTTGCGATGGCATAAGGGTAGCCGGGGAATTCATTCCCCGGTAACAAGGCACGTCACATCATGTTCAGTATCGCGTAGCGATGCCGTGATGGTAACCGTGGGTTTCAGCCCACGGCGGAATTATCACGTCAAGTGTGCCATGGGTAGCTTATCTGCCCGTGGGTCTCGTCAAGCACTGCTGGACAAGCCAGCAGTGGCACCCGGCGTGGGGCGGCAACAAAAGATGAATATTATTGCAACGTCCCCTATTTTTATCCGTAGCCTCACCGAGGTGTCGTAGGTTAGGCTGTGCCTGCCGGTCTCAGTGCTTTTCCGGTGCGTTTTACGCCGTGCACTATGGTTGACTTAGGAGGACAGTACTCACAGACAATTGGTCAATGCGTAATCCGGAACTCCAGGGCTTTCGCACGTTGCACCCAGCCATCGACGGTTGCAACGTCTGGTACCGTTGAGAAGATTTTTCGTTCTGCTGCGGCATTCACTTCGGCCATTTTCTGTTGCAAGTTCTCCGGGACGCGTTGCTTGAGTTCCTTCACCGTGTCAACTCCAGCCGCGTGCAGCAATTCAGCCCAATCTGGGGTCATCCCCGGAATGCGTAACAGGTCGGCCATATTTGTCCACGTCAAAAGCTGAGTGGTAGTAAATCCGGTCTTTTCAGCGACCGTCGCTCGCCCTTCCGGAGAAGCGCATTGGTCAAGCAGATCAACCACCCAGGCAATACCTACGGATCGGAGACGTTGACCAAAAGCTGGACCAATCCCTTCGATCCGCTCAATGTCCCCACCTAGCCGCTCTTCCGCCATTGTGTACTTGGCTTCGAGCGCGCTCAACGTCGCCACCCGCGTCATCAGCCCGGCAATCTGTTGTTGCGCACCGGTATGCTTGCCCTCACCCTCTTGCCACTTATTGCGCCACTCTGCCTCCCTCGTCGTCACTTGCGCCACCTGCGTTTTGAGGTTCTCTCGTTCTTGCTCAGCCAGTACCAGCCGTTGACGTAGCACTTCATCTCCCGCACGATTTTGCTCCAACGTCGCACGGGCTTCCCTCTGCACTCGATCTCGCTCATCGATAAGATTCACAACATGTGTCTTCGCGTCGGTCGCTTCTTTTTCGGCGCTCGCAAATCGCCTGGACCAGTCGTCAATTTGTGCTTGCGCTTTTCGGCTTTCCTCTTCAAGGGTTATACGTTTCTGCGAACAGTCCTTAAGGTTAGCTTTGAGCGTATCACGTTCTTGCGTACTAGCAGTCACCTGTCCACGCAGATCAGCAATCCCTTTTTCTGCCGTCGTGAATTTCCCACGCCAGTCTTTCTCCAGAGTGTCGTATTTCCTTTTCCAGTCCGCATCGAGTACGGTATGTCGGTCAGTCAGTGTCTGGTAATTGGCTCGAAGCTTCCCGATATCTGCCTCAAGTCCTGACAGCAGTGACGCTTGCGCTGAAGCTTCCTGAAACTTTTCGGAGAGACGATTGTGCTCACTCTCAAGTTTCCTCCATCGCGTTTGCCAAGCGGCCTTCACCTCACTGACCTTGTCGTTCATCGCCCAATTCCGCAGTAACCACATGAGAAAAGCCCCCAATATGGCGGCGAGTAAAAGACACAGCCACATGTGTTGAATCAAATAGAACACAGCGCACTTCCTTTCTTTACGGCTGGAGAGCCTTTTTGCGCGAGTCCTTTATCGTCAGCTCGACGCGTCTATTCCTCTGCATCCCCACGGTCGTGGTATTAGAGGCAATAGGTTTGCCAGGGCCACGAGCAATAGCAGTCAGACGCTGGGCCGGAACACCCTTTTTGATCAGATAGGCAATGACCGATTGCGCCCGGTTCTTACTTAACGTCAGATTTTGCCTCAAAGAACCACGCGGATCAGTATGGCCACTGATCTCAATGTCTGTCACTGCACACCGTTTTACTGCACCCGCCAGGCGATCGAGTATAGGATAGCTGAGGGGGCGCAGAGCAGCCTTACCGGTTTCAAATTGTATCTGCCCACCGCTAAGTGTGGTCTTCAGCACTTTCTGGCAATTCGGAGCCTGCGTCTGAGGTTGTTCTCGTGGTCGTGGTACAGCTACCACTCGCTGGACTGGTGGTTTTCGTGGTGGTGATACGAGAGGTTCCTGGGTAACAGCGGGACTCGGTGGAACAATCGGTATGGTTTCTACCGGAGGGGACGGAGGCAACGGGAGCGGGGCGGGCGCACAGATTTCGAGGAAATTGGTTACAGTATGCACGCCAGAGATTTTTTTCGCAGTCTCACCAGCCTCACGTTTAGCCTGTTCGCTCAAAACAACCCCACGTAAAGTAATTTCCCTTCCGTCGGCGGAGATGAGCAGATCACTCACCATGGCACCTGCGAGTGCAGTTCTTGTCCGGTTAGACAGATCCTGCTGAATTGTGTCGCGGTGACCGGCGGCACAGAAGTACGCCAGGATGCCTGTCCCGAGCAATCCCGCGAGTACTGCTAGGATTGTTTTCATCGTGCGTCCCTTCTCGGCTCGGTGGCTGATTTGCCATCAACTTCTCTCCCCACGTATTGTGCCCCCGTTCAAGCCCCTTATGGGCTAGCATTTGCGCAGACGTCAACCACCCTCTCTTTACTGTGTTAGGAAAATTCAGTGGCGCCAAGAGCAGCTTAGCAAGGGACAATATGAAGACTCTCGCAAGAAGACCGTCTCTGATCGGTCTGCGTTATTTATTCACCACTTGCACTCGGAAGTCAGCAGCCTCAGGCAAGTTTGGTAGTTCCACGTGAAAGCTTGCGGTCTGTCCAGGTTCAATCGGCTGTGGAGAAGGTAACGTTATCCGCCGTACGACTTCCTTTCCATCCGCAGTCACCGCCGTTACCGACACGAGTACGTTATCAGCAGTACGATCACGGTCGGTATTGCGCAACTTCCCTGTCACGGTGACGGTTTTTTGATCTTCACTGGTAGTGTTACTCAGGTCGGAGACCTCCAGCGGTGGCGCCCCATTCGCCGATCGAGGATTCTCATCTGGACGGACTTCCACTGTCCATTGCTGGGACGCTCGCCCACCAGAAACAGTGAACACCGTCACGGCTAGCTCATAACTGCCCACTGGCTGATCTTTAAACTCAAAGGAGGTATCTTGGGAGACCGTGCGACCATTGAGCTTCCAGTCGTACACCAGCTTCGCGTCAGTTGCTCCTGGCACTTCAATTTCGACGCTAAAAAGCCGCGAGAGGCGAGGAGACATCACGTAGCGTCGCGCGTGAGGAGTAAACATGACGATACGAGGGATCAACGGCGCAGGGCTCACATCGATCTCCCATTTGGTCGTTGTTCTTAATCTTCCCGCATCGGCTGCTCGCACTTCTAAACGATGCTGTCCAGCCTCACTTGCTGAAAAAGAAAAGGCCTTGCCGCGACCTGCCCTACTTCCATCGACAAGCCATTCATAAGACAACTCGTCACCGTCTGGATCCATAGCAGTTGCTTCAAAGGCAAGTGATTGCCCGGCAGAAGTCTTGAGCGCACCTACAGAAGGACTCCGGGAGGTGAAGCGTGGCGGCGAATTGGAAGTCCGAGAAGGAGTTTCGGATGACGTGGCACTCGTATCGGAAGAAACTGACTGTGGGACCTCGACAGTCATTCGCCATTCTCGTATCGCAGCGAATTCAGATCGTTCGTTCCGTATAATTGCTTGGATGGTATGATTTCCCGTACTCTTCGCTCGCCAAGTGAATGTGGACTTGTTAGGAGTAGCGCCCCCGGTAATACTTTTTCCATCGACCGCCCAGGCGTACGTTAAGGGCTCACCATTTGGGTCAGAGGCAGTGGTAGAAAAAGTCAGGGTTTCTCCCTCTTGTATGGTCACACGTACATCACCAGGAGTATATTTCGTAATACGCGGAGACCCAGGAGGGCCGCCGGTGGGATCGTTTGGAATCGGCAGGGGTGGAGGCGCAACCGCCACCACTTGCCAATCTTTGCTGACCGTAAGCCCAGCGCGATCCGTCGCGACGGCACGGACCTGATAACTCCCAGGGTTCGGCGCCGCCCAATTCAACGCGGCTTTCGCCCCTACTGCCCCGCCATTTACGGTCCAGGCGTACGTAAGAGTCTCCCGGTCTGGATCAGTCACGTCAATACGAAACGACTGTGGTCTGCCGCTGATCACTTCAACCGTACCTTTTTTGGGCGCGAACGCGTTTAGTTGCGGTGGCAAACTAATATAGGTCACAAAGACTTGCCAATGTCGCTCGACGGCTTGCCCTTGCCGATCGACAATTTGTACCTTCAGATCCTTAGGCGTATCGCTACGATCTCCTAACTTCGGGTTATATGTCCAACTTTGAGCCTGAGAGACGCTTTGCCCTTCGAAGATCCACTCGTACCGGAGCGGATCAACACCTTCGGCCTGGGTTGTGAACGTAACTTTTTCACCTTCAAGGATACGAACCGTTGGAGTTTGCGGATCAACATGTGAGAGAACCGGCGCAGCAACTGCTGGTCGCGGTGGTCGTCTCGCCATTAGTAGAGGCTTCAGAAAGAACGCGAATCCACCCGCAAGAAAAACGCCAACCAACACTAATCGCAACACACCTCGGCGACGCG
>JAYVFX010000846.1:0-11312 GCA_043772795.1 Deltaproteobacteria bacterium | reverse complement strand
AGGCTGGAACGGTGCATTGAGGAAGAGTACCGCTGTGCCGCTAAGCGTCCAGACATAGGCGATCGCTGCCGCCCAGTATGTCGGCCCCGCATATTGTTGTCGTTCAGGCTGCCGACGAAGATGACAGGCCAGCAGCGCAAGGCCGCCAGCTAAGAGCGACAAGGTGAACCACAGGTCACTGAAGGCAGAGTTTCCAGGCCATAAATTGAACCCTGTCCCTGGATGAATAAGCAGCGCTTCTCCCCATAGGGCGGCGAACACAGCGGCAAGCAATCCGGCAATCTGTAACGATGGGTGTCCGAGCGTGGAGCTCACAAAAAGAAGGAGCACACTCGCGCACAGGAGGGTTACCAGCGCAAGGAGGTGAATCTCTTGCGTAGAGTTCATCCACGCTAAGGCAAGTTGTTGATTCATGGCGAACACTGCGAGCAGTAGCGCGATGTGACACAACGGGCTGTGATAAAGCTGATATAGGCGGGGCATGAGGCCTACACTAAGGCGGTCTTTCTGCACAGAGAGCTTCCAGGCGGTCACCCGGAATATCAGCCCGGTCACACTCGCTAGGAGTCCGACACCATGATCATATAACAACGTGTAGAGGCTTAGATGGGGTGGTAGAACGACCCAATTATAGCTCAGGAGAGCAGGCAGAACGCCAACTCCCAGCACGAGATAACTATGTGCGGGGTTCTGATACTGCCATCCGGCAATGCCCAGGAACAGCGCGACACAGATAGGCGTACAGAAAAATCCCACACTCGGAGTGAAGACGCCTACCAGAGCTACGGGGATGGCGACGCACAATAGACTGATCCCTACGGCGGTCCAATGTACCGATGCTTCGGTCGTGCGTCGTTTTCCCCCCAGATGGAGAAGGCTAGCAAGGCGTGGAGTCTGAGGATGTTTCAGCAGGACAATACTTACGCCCCACACCAGGAATGAGTAGAGCGCGCCAGCAAAGCCCAAATCTGGGAGGCGAGCGGTGCCAAGTTGAAACGCGGCTAAGAGCCACGCCCCAAATCCCAGCACGATTGCTACCGGAAATAACAGCGGTAGGCGGAAGTATCCGGCTCCTATTGCTGCACCTAACGCCCCGAGGCTAGCCGAGCACATCCATCCCCAACCGACCATGCCTTCGAGGAACCGTGCTGCGAGATGCCACGAGCCAACGGTCCATAGAATGACCATTATCTGTAACAGTGGAACGCGAAGCATTGTGGTGTACGTAGCATCATTCGGGAAAGAATATTGCCCAAGTAACGTCGATGTCGGACGCCCCTGCACACGGGTAGTGAGATATTCCTGGCGTAGAGCAAGGCTCTCTTCTGATTCATGCTCAAGCCACCACAAAAGGGTCCACGCGCTTACGGCGATGAGCATCTCGACTACGCCCGAGCTGGGCTGAGGAAAGTACGTCAACTTCAAGACAACACCGGCGATGCCCCATAAAATTAGGGTCCCGTAAAAGAGGTCACGAAGGCGTAAGGCAAGGCTCATCCTCAGCAGCCCGCATCCTATGGCCACCAGCAATAGAGGAAGCAGTCGATGGGAAGTGAGAGTGGGCACCACAAGTGTCGAAGTGAGCATCAGCGCAAGGCTGAGGTTCAAGAGTGTGCTGTTCAGGAGTACTTCAGCCTGACGAGCGTCCGCCTGCGCGCCATGGCGAGAGAATTGTAGTCCCAACGTGAGCCAGAGTCCGGCAAGGAGAATACTGCCGATCGCAGTCTGAACGACCCAGGTGGTGAGCGGCGATTGTGGAGCGTAGGCAACAGTGAGACTTCCGAGCAGCATGACAACATACAGCCATGAGCTTTGGCGTAAATCGGTATAAGTGACGTTCGTTGGTTGCTCACTTGAGGCTGTTGGAGCAAAGCGCAAGCCAGAGAAGAGTAATCCCATCGTCACCAAGGCAGTAGTCATGGCCACGAGGCCCGGGTGAGTGTGCAATAAACTCCATACGCAGGCTACACATGTAGTGCCAAACCATACCCAGTAACAGGTTGAGACTAATGAGATAGTCCGACGTTGTGGGAGCCAGCGACAGACGGCAAGCAGACCGATAAGGCCCGGAAGACTGGCGAGCAGATGCCACTGTGGCTGTAAATGTTGGAGAACCAAGGTGTGGTACAGCCAGGCGCAGCAGATGAATAAGAGCGCTAGCGGGGTGAAGGTCTCATACTGCCACACCACAACGCTGTACACTGCGATAGCTAATATCAACGTGAGCAGTCGAGCACTTGGGGCATGAAGACTGAGGAGTAGGGCCAATATAGAGAGCCCATAGAAGAAAAAACTCACGTGCGAGAGGAACGCGTATTGTTTTGTCCATTGCTTAAGTTGGGCGTCGACATAGAAGAGGAGCCCGCACACCACCATAAGAAAGGGGCTGTAGTAGCCCGCTGGAAGGGACACTGGGTTGGTGTGGCCCCAGGTCAAATGTACGAATGAGACTACTGTAGCGTAGATCAGTGTCCCGACCGCGTAATAGGTGACCTTGCGATGCTCGGCGAGGATAGAGTGCAGCCATTCGTGAGTAAACTGGTGTAAGCTGTAGGCAAGAATTCCCAGGAGAATACAGTGAGTGATAGCCAAAGGAATCCAGGACGCAGAGATCGAGAGCAGTGGAACGGTCACCTGCATCGCAGTAAGAGCGAGGAAGAGCTGAGGATGGCGGCCTTGTAGGGAACGGTCCATGACGCCTGAGACCAACATGGTGGCATAATAAACGGCCAGAACCTCCGCTGCGGTCAGTAATAGACCTGCAGCTATCCATGGCGCAGTAGGTGCGGTGGTAATCAAGCGGACAGCAGACGCAATATTTAGAGGGATGAGGAGAATACCAAGCGCGAGCAAAACTTGTCCAGAAGTGAGTTCAGGCCGGGTACGACATAAGCGATAGCCCACCCACAGGAGGAACCCGGAGTAGGTGAGCAAGACTCCTGAGACAGCCAGCGAGTTGGTCTGGCCTGCGGTTGAGGAGATTAAAAAAGTTGATCCAGCAATGAAGCACAGTCCGCAGATGAACCAGAGGATATTCTGCACGAGAAATGGCACAAGCAGTGCCGGCCACCCAGAGACAGCCTGGAGTGTACGCTCTAGAGCACTTGGAGTAGCTGGCACCCAACTTTCATCAGTAGGAGGAGAGACAGAGATAGGGAAAGTGTCCGAGACAGACTCTGGACCCATTATCGGAACTGCTGGCGTTTGTTTGAGTAATTCGGCTGACTCGCTTGGTAGTAGCGGGACAGTGACCGTTGGTGGAACTTGAGCGGGTGAAGTTACTGCTTCGATAACGACGGGCTGCTGGATTTCCTCTGCGGAACGGCTTGAAGATCGTGGTTGTAACGGTAGTGTGAGTTGCTGTTCTCCCTCGACTTGACGCTCCTCTGCGAGCGTCGTTTTTCGCCACGGAGGTAGACCAAGGGCAACGCTACGCTGCAGAACGAGCAACTCCCAAGCTGCCTCTCGCCCGACGCGCCAGCGCTGACTGTCAGGTGTGATGTAGAGATCAGTGAGAGACTTCCGGCCCAGCGCATCAATTTTTTTTGTTACTTCATGATAAAAGGTGAGATCAACCTTACCGGCCTCGTGCTGCCGCCTAAGCTCCTCGCGCAAGATCAACAAATCAATCAGAGCGCGGTCTGCGGTATTGGTCGAAGACGATTCACGAGACTCAGGGAGTTGGGGCGAAGCCGTCTGAGGTGTTGATGTCAGGGAAGTTTGGGCTCGACGGCGACGATACAGGAAGATTCCTCCGCCCGCCAGGAGAAAGAAGAGGAACTGATGGTGAGTAAGAAACTTAAGAAAAGGAGAGAGTACCCACGAGGCAATGAGGATGACCAGAAATTCCATATAGTGTCTCATTCATTGGTAGAACAGGCTTCGGGCCTGTTATGAAGGACGGGCTCGAAGCCCGTCCCACCAAGAACTGCTTACCGCTTGTGCTCAGAAAATTTCACTAAGTGTTTTCTCTCTTTGCTTTTCTGGCTGCCCTTAGACTGTCCGCTCACCACCGATTTTCTTCTTTAACGCGACCAGCTCGTTTTCTACTTCCTGCTCCACCTCCATAGCAATCACTTCTTTTTCTAGACTAGAAGTCTCACGGTTGACTTCGTCCATTGCCTCGGCCCGAGCTTCCATTTCTGCCACGCGGTCTTCCATCCGAGTGAAGTTGGTATGGGCATCGAGCCCAGCCTTGAAATGCGACAGCGTATCACCCATATACTCCCGCGCTTGTGCTGCGCGCTGCCGAGCAATCAACATGCTGCGCTTGCGTTTGGCTTCTTCGAGTTTCGCTTCCAACGCATAGAGCTGCTTTTTCAAATGCTCGCTCGTGGCTTTCGCCGACTCCCACGCTGGTTCCAGCGACTGGAGGATGCTGTCGTAGTCCTTCTTGCGCAGCAGCGCCGCTCGCGCGAGGTCTTCTCTGTTGGCGTGGAGTGCGTCCTCCGCTTTTTTCATCCATTCAACCGACTGGCGACGATGATTTTCTAAATCTTTCTGTAGTTGTTTCTCACTGGCGATGGCATTGATCACTCCTTCTTTTGCTCGCGCGATGTTCTCTTCCATTTCGCGAATCATCTGTTTAATCATCCGCTCCGGATCTTCGACGCGGTCGATTAAGTCATTGATATTGGCGGTGAGGATATCGTTAATACGCTTGAAAAGGTTTGACATGAGGAGGTCCTTTCTGGCTCGCCGAAGCGGGAGCCTATGCGGAAAAATATCGGGATTTTAGGCTCAATGATTAGGGTTTCGATACACTCTCTGAGGTAGCCAAGGTCAGTGCGGTGACTCTCGCCGCGCGCAGGTCGATCTTTCCGGTTCCCAGAACTGGAATCGCATCTATAGCGAAGACGTGCTCTCGCTTCGGAACCCACAACTTCGGAAGGTCTGTTTGATTCAGATGGGTCCAGACGACGTCAGCGGTAAACTTAGTGTGAGTGTAGAGTACGATGAGACGTTCACCTTTCTGCTCATCTGGGATGGCTGTGACTACGCATGACGCATCACCCAGGATTTGCTGAATCGCTTCTTCAATGCGGAGATGCGGCACCATCTCTCCGCCGATTTTGCTGAAACGGGAGAGCCGATCAGTGAGGTGGATGAATCCGTCGTCGTCTATCTTGGCAATATCCCCGGTGACATACCAACCGTCGCGTATTACCTCGCAGGTTTTTTCCGGCTGGCCGAGATAGCCGAGCATACGATTAGGGCCTTTGACGAGAAGAAGTCCTTCTTGACCATAAGGAAGAGGATCGCCTGTTTCACGATCAACTACTTTAGCGACTACGCCTGGGATCGGATGACCGACACTTCCTGGTTTGAGTCCGATCTGGCGATGAGTTCCCTCTTTGACATCAGGTACATTGACGGCAATAGCTGGTGCCATTTCCGTGCAGCCGTACCCTTCGAGAAGATCAATACCGTACTTCTCGCGAAACGCTTGAGCCAGTGCCGGTCGTAGCTTCTCGGCCCCTGCAACGGCGTATCGCAAGGAAGCGAATTCCTCGGCTGAGCACTTGCGCAGGTAAGCGTTGTAAAATGTTGGGGTACTAATTAAGACGCTTGCACGGTACTTGTGGACCATCTCACCAAGAGTTTTGGCATCAAGCGGGTTCGGATGATAGGCGACCTGCCACCCAGCGATGAGTGGTAACCAGAGTGTCCCGGTAAACCCGAAGGAATGGAAGAAGGGCAATGCGCCCATGACACAGTCCTGTGAAGTAGTTGTGAAAATCTGCTGCATCGCCTCGACGTTGGACAAGATATTGTGATGTGACAACATCACGCCTTTGGGAGTCCCCGTGCTGCCACTGGAGAAGATGACCGTGGCTAGCGTACCTGGTTCCTGTTTGGTGCGATTCCACAGCCGTTGCAACACACGTGTCGGAGTGAGAAAAGTGGCAATTGCGGTCCGCACTCGTTGTGCTGACGGTATCTGTTTTAACAAGTCTTCAACAAAGATCATGCCCGGACGCTCATCGATCTTTGCTTTACCGAGAAAGGCGCGCGACGTCAGAATCGTGCGAATGCCACACTGCTGAATAGCGAGGTCCATGGCCTCTCGTCCAATCGTGAAGTTCAGATTGACCGGGGCTTTCCCCGAGAGTTGCGTCGCGAGGTTCGCCAGCGCGCCACCAACCGAGGCTGGCAGGAGCAAGCCGATATGCTGTTCTTCTGGGCGATGCTCCTGCAGCCAACGGGCAAGGAGGATACTTCCTATGAGCGTTTTTCCGTAGGTGAGTTCTCGACCGGTGGAATCGGCCATACAGAAGGAGAACCAATGGCGTTTCGCAGTGTCAATGAAGCGTAAATGTAACAAATCGTGTTTCGTGCGTCGATGATCGACTGCTGCGCTACCGAGATCGGCAATCGTATGCCGTACCTGTTCGGCTGTAGTCGTAGAAGGAAGCGGAGTCCCGAATGATACCGTGACCGGATACGGAAACCGTTTGGGCCGCTTCCAGAAGAAGCGACCATTCTCAAAACTGAACACGCTCCCCCAGAGTCGATCGAGGTGGACGGGAATGATTGGTACGTTGTCGAGTCCCCGCATGATTCTCTCAAACCCCCGCTTGAAGGGGAGCAGGTTCCCGGTGCGGCTAATCGCGCCTTCAGCAAAAATGCAGACAACATGACCTTGGCGGAGTTGTTCGCTCGCACGCTCTAACGATTCCAGCACGACTTTGCGGTTGCCGCCTTCAACTGGGATCGCGTTCATCAGTCGCATGAACCAGTTGAGCGCTTTCTTTTCATAAATGGGCTTGTAGACGAGGAAGCGAATGAAACGTTGAACACAGCCACCAACTAACAGACCGTCCACAAACGACATGTGATTACAGACCAACAGCGCAGGACCGCGTAGCGGAACGTTTTCCTGGCCGACGATGCGAATGCGGTAGATCGTGTGGGTCAACAACCACAGACTAAAACGCGCGAAAAAGTCTGGCACGAGAGTGAAGATGTACACTGCGACCACGGCATTGAAAATGGCCGCAGTGAAGAGGAGTTGCGGAATGGTCAGCCCGACCTTGAGCAAGGCGACGGCAAAGATGGCTGAGAGCACCATGAACAGGGCATTGAGGATGTTATTGCCGGCGATGATGCGTGAGCGGTACATTTCCTCACTGCGAAATTGAATCAATGCGTACAACGGAACGATGAAGAAGCCACCGAAGAGGCCGAGGAAAAACAAATCTGCGGCAATACGCCAACCCGCGAAAGTCTGCAAAAAGGCCAGAACACCAATGACGGTTTCCGCTTTGACGGCTGGCGTAGCAAAGAAGAGATCAACGCCAAACCAGGTTAATCCCAAAGCGCCAAATGGGACGAGTCCCATCTCCACCTTGTGACCCGAAAGCCGCTCACACAACACTGACCCAATACCAATGCCGAAGGAGAAGCAGGTCAAGAAAAGAGTCACCAACTGTTCGTTTCCGCCAATCACTTCTTTGCTGTAGTTGGGGAACTGCGACAAGAACAACGAGCCGTAGCACCAGAACCACGAGATGCCTAAGATCGACAGAAAAATCGTGCGATCCTTACGAATCAGTTGGACAATGTTCGCGGTCTCGCTGAAGACGTTCCAGTTGACTTTGAGGGTTGGATCGGGTGCTGGCGAATGGGGAATCTGGCGACTTACTGGCCAACGGCTACAGGCGACACCGATCGTGGTCAGCGACACGAGCATCGTGCCCCACGATGGGACTCCAACAAGAATGCCACCAAGAATGGTGCCGAGCAGGATGGCGACAAAGGTTCCCATCTCGACTAAGCCGTTGCCTCCGACCAACTCCTCGGCACTGAGATGTTGAGGCAGGATGGAGTACTTCACTGGACCAAAGAGCGTCGCTTGCACACCACCAAGGAACAGCGAGACCAGAAGGATCGTGAGGCTCTGCAAATAAAAGCCTATCGCGCCCAGTATCATTAGCGCGGTCTCTATCGCGACGGTGTATTGGATGAGCTTGCCCTTCTCGTATTTGTCAGCGATTTGTCCGCAGGTGGCGGAGAACAGAAAAAAAGGCAGGATGAACAATCCTGCACTCAGATTGATGAGCGTGTCAGAATCGAGCGTGGTCAAGGCCGTACCCTGAAACGCAAACATGATGACAAGCGCATTTTTGTAGATATTATCGTTGAACGCGCCGAGAAACTGCGTCCAGAAGAATGGCGCAAACCGTCGCTGCCGCAGTAAGGAGAATTGGTTTTCGTTACTCATCACCTGCTTCCTTCCTCAAGAATACAACTCGCTATTAGCGCAACCCCCATGCCAAGCGTACTCCTTTTCATATTGTCGTGGCAAATCAGAACCTTGCGTCAGCAGCAGATGCGTATGATGTTTATCATGTGATTCCTTTTTGGACGTTTCTTGTCGAAGGCTGTACATTGAATGCCAATCAATGGGTGAGTACTATGGTTTTGTGAACGGCGAGAATCCTCAGAGAGCTGCAACTCGAATACATTGACAACGGTTGTTCTCCTCTCCATGATCCGCAGAGCGCGGGAGCGTCCCCTCGGATACGCTTCCCGCTGGTTGACGGGTAAGGAGCAACGAACATGTACGGACTTGAAGGTGTGAAAGTACTTGAGTTGGGCACTATGGCGTCAGCCGCATACGCAACCAAGTTGATGGCTGACCTCGGTGCAGATGTCATCAAGATCGAAGAACCCAATGGTGATCCAGCGCGCCGTCGTGGCCCATTTCCAGGTAATGTCGTTGATCTAGAGAAAAGCGGACTTTTTCTCTACCTTAATACGAACAAACGAAGTGTGACGCTTGACTTGCCTCGCCAGCAGGACGAACTCCTACGTCTGGTTCGCTGGGCCGACATCCTGGTACACAACTACTCTCCTGGTGACATGGCGGAGTGCGGAATTGCCTATGATACTTTTTGTGGGATCAATCCACGGCTGGTGATGTGCTCAATCTCACCGTTTGGATTAACCGGACCACACAAGGACTACAAAGCCCACGACCTCACGCTCTCGCACGCAGGCGGTTGGGCGTGGTTGAGTCCCGGCGCTTCGGAACGTACGGATCTTCCTCCGCTCAAAGCATTTGGTCAGCAGTGTGGCTTTCAAGGAGGTCTCGCAGCGGCGACAGCGACCCTCGGCGCGTACTATCGTGCGTTGTCTACCGGAACCGGCGAGCATATCGATCTTTCAGTCCAAGCTTTCATCGCGTCGTTTCTTGAGCAGGCAATTGTTTACTACAGTTACTTGGGTCGTGTCGCCTCGCGTTTGGGGCAACGCTATATGTATCCGTGGGGCATGTACGAGTGTCAGGACGGACTCATTTTCATTGTGTGTCCAGAAGAAGACCAATGGGAACGTCTGGTGGAACTCATGGGGAACCCGGAGTGGGTGAGCTGGGACATTTTTTCTGGACGTACCAACCGCATTAAGAATCAAGACGCACTCAAGGTCTATGTGGAAGAGTGGACACGGCAGTGGAAGGTCGAGGATTTATTTCATGCTGCCCAAGCGCGACGCCTCTGTTTTGCGCCGGTGTTAAACATGGCGGGCCTAGCGCGACAGGAGCAACTCCGTGCCCGTAACTTCTTTGTTGAAGTGGCCCATCCCCGTGCAGGAACACTCACTCATTTAGGTCCTCCGTACCAATTGCAAGAGCCCTGGTGGCAGATCCGCCGACCGGCGCCGCTACTTGGTGAACACAATCAAGAAGTCGAGGAAAGTCTTGGACAAGTCGTAAACATGTCTCAAACAAGTCTTGGACATGTCAAGGCAAGTCTGGGACAAGTTCGAAAGGGTCACTCAGTCCTCAGTCCTCAGTCCTCAAACCCAAGGCCTAACCCCCAATCCCTAATCCCTCATTTACCCCTTGAAGGCATTCGCGTCGCCGACTTTTCTTGGGTGTGGGCGGGACCATACTGTACCATGCATTTGGGGTATCTCGGTGCAGAGGTCATTAAGATTGAATCGCAAGCGCATCTTGATCTGATGCGACGACTGCCAATAGCACCAAAGGGAGTAAAGCCTGGGTTTGATAGTTCTGGTCCGTTCAATCAATGGAACCAAGGCAAAAAAAGTATCCGGCTGAATCTGGGGAAGACTGAGGGAATCGCGCTCGCCAAAAAACTCATTCAGCAATGTGATGTGGTCGTTGAGAACTTTGCTACTGGAGTGATGGATGCCTTGGGCTTAGGCTACGAAGAACTCAAGAAATTGAAACCTGATCTGATCATGGTCTCGATCTCTGGCTACGGCCACACCGGTCCGCTTAAGGACTACATGGGATACGGTCCAGCGATACCACCCCTGACTGGTTTGTCAGCGTTGACTGGATACCAAGATGGTCCCCCGCAAGAACTCGGCGTGTCTATTGGTGATCCCAATGCGGGGATCTCAGCTGCGGCGGCCATCTGTGCTGCGCTTGCGGCACGGAAACGCACGGGCCAGGGGCAATACTTCGATGTCGCGCTGTGGAGTGCTGCTGCTGTGCTGGCGGCGGAAGGCTGGATGGCATATGCCATGAACGGCGTCGAACCGCCGCGGCAGGGAAACCGTGATGTCTGGCTGGCGCCGCACAATTGTTTTCGCTGTCTCGGCGAGGATACCTGGGTGACGATTGCGTGCGGGACGGAAGAGGAGTGGCAGGCACTGTGCCGCGTGATGGGTCAGGCGCAGTTGATAGAGGATCCGCGCTTCCTCACGATGAGTGATCGCAAAACTCACGAAGACGAATTGGAACTGTTGATCACTGCTTGGACCGAACAACGCGACCGCTGGGAGATCACACGCAGTTTACAGACGGTTGGTGTTGCCGCGTTCCCCTCAATGAGCAGCAAAGATCTTGCAGAAGACGTGCAGCTCAACCAGCGCGGGTTTTTTGCGCGCCTGCCGCATCCTGAAGTCGGGACGCAAATGCACACCGGCATTCCGTGGATTTTGACCAACTCACCGAATGGTGTCCGTTCCCCCGCTCCTGTGCTCGGACAGCATACGGATGAAGTGCTACGTAGTATCTTGAGTTACTCAGATGAGGACATTGCCAGGCTGAGAGAGCAGCAGGTGTTGTACTGACAATAAGGGTAATTCTGAGTCATGACGTTCGATTATGAAGGAAACTCACCATGACGAACCTCGCTCGTCTCTGGCAACAACAAGGCTACTACCGCTAAGCTTGCACGAGGATCTTCTCATCTATAGTAACGCTCCAGCAAGATATGGAGTGTCCATTTGTGATTTTTGCTGTCAGGTCCTCTCTCCCCTTGTGGGAGAGAGTCAGAGAGAGGGGGTAGTGGCGGCGTTCACCCTCTCCTGTGTCCTCTCCCCTCAAGGGAGAG
>JAYVFX010000845.1:0-7419 GCA_043772795.1 Deltaproteobacteria bacterium | reverse complement strand
AAGGGTCCGCGGTACTGACGAGTAAATAACAGTGGTATGGGAAGGGACGGGAGAGTCCGAGGGAACTACAATGGCGCAGGCACCACGCGCGACGGCTTCATGCACGAAGCGTACGCCATCATTTTTCGTTCCAGGCAGGGCAAAAAACAACGTTCCCGGTTGTACATGGCGAGAATCGTAGGCAAGGTGCATGACCTCCACATCTAAGTTTCCCTGAACCTGCACCAGAGGCATACTGGAAAGGAGGTCGCGCAAAATCACGGTCGATTTCCTCCCAGCGAGGTCAAAGTCAACTCATACACCGGCGTCGTGGAATTTTTTCTCACTTTCTGTGCCTTGACGTATCCACTGCCACGCGTTACGAGCTGCACACCGTTCCGGTGCGCGGTAAGCACGGCCTCTCGCAAACTCATCCCGACAAAATCCTGTTCACTATTGGTTTCTTCTCCAACCTGACCATCGACCTGTGGGCTCGGAGTTTCTACCGCGATAGTATGACGGAGACCATTCTCGCGTGCGGCGGATGGTGTGGGAATGATCGCCGGCATGACACCCAATTGGGGCTTTTCTCCTTCGATCCCCAGATATGCGAGCGATTGTTTGGCAATAGCCTGAAATGTTGGAGCAGCAACTTCACCGCCGTACACCGCCGTCCTCGGCGTATCAATAGCCACCAGAATAACAAGTCGTGGCCGGTCGGCTGGAATGATGCCGACGAACGACGCGATGCGATCACGCGCAGAATAGCCACCACGTGGATCAGGCTTCTGGGAGGTCCCGGTTTTTCCTGCGACACGAAAACCTTCGACACGCGCACGCGCTCCTGTCCCTTCCTTTGCTGTCACTTGTTCCATCATCTCAATCATCTGTTGGGCAGTCTCGCTGCTAACGACCTGTAACAGCCGTTGCGGGTTTCGTGCTTCCACGACTTTTCCATCACTATTCAGAATTTCGCTGACAATATATGGGCGCATGAGAGTGCCACCGTTCGCTAAAGCGGCATAGGCACTAGCGAGCTGAAGCGGAGTAACAGCAAATCCTTGGCCGAAACCCGCGGTAACCAGGTGAATACGGCCCCACATACTTGGCAAGGGGAGAATACCAACGCTCTCTCCCGGCAGTTCAATCTCGGTCAGTCGGCCAAACCCGAAGGCACGGAGATAGGCCGCATAGGTTTCTTTCCCTAACCGTTCGGCGATCTTGGCTGCACCAATATTACTGGACTGCTGGATGACTTGAGTTACACTGAGCCATCCGTGCGGATGATGATCGTTGATCACGGACTTGCCGACAGCATAGCGTCCGTACTCACAAAAAATTTTCTCGTTTGCTGAGAGGCGTTTGGTATCAAGCGCGGCCGCGGTCAACAGGACTTTCATTGTCGAACCAGGCTCGTAACAATCTCCCACTGTACGATTGCGGCGACGTTCGGGACGCACTGCGGCAGGAGTATTGGCATTGAATGTCGGCACTTGCGCCAACGCCAACACGGCAAACGTCTGTGGGTCAAGAACAACGACCGTACCACTTTCTGCACCAGTCTCACGCACGCTCTGCGCAAGCTCGTGCTCGGCGATATTCTGGATGCCAAGATCAAGCGTCAAGCGGACGTTGAGGACCTCAGGCGCAGCAGACACGCCTTGCGCAAGAATCATACGACCTAAAGCGTCCTGTTCACCAACGATCTCGGCAGGTTCTTCTCGTAGATATCGGTCGTAGGTCTGCTCAATACCGGCGATCCCGCGCGCATCGACATCGGTAAAGCCGATCAAAGGGGCAGCGAGTGTTCCTTGTGGATAGAACCGCCGCTCGGTTTCGATACTCTCGATTCCACCGATCCCCAAAGTTCGGATTTGCGAGGCTTCTTGTGGGGTGGCGCGCCGCTTGAGCCATACGAACGGCTCAGCCGAGCGAAACGACTCCCGTACTTCGTCCATTGGTGAGTGAAGGGCGGTAGCAACAGGAATAATCCACTTGTTCGCATCGGTCGGCAATTTGCGTGGGCGAATAAACAACGATTCGGCTGGCACACTCAGTGCCAACGGGTCACCGTTGCGGTCAACAATCGCGCCGCGCCGGGAGGGAATTTCTATCGTCTTCTGATGTTGATTTGAGGCCTGGCGGGCCAGGACTTCGTTGTGAATCGTCGTTAAATGGATCAGCCGACCAAGGACAAGTAGCAGTCCACAGCCAAGCGCAGCCCCAGCAATAAATAAGCGTTTCTCCATCCTCCCCCTCCTCTTTTCATTCCATCACGGTACACGCACAACCTGTGCGGGTTCCGGCGCACTCATGCCTAGGCGTTGTTCAGCTTGTGCTGCCAGTCGCGCCGGCGCTGTAAGCGCACTCCACTGCATCCGCAGCGCTTGACGCTCGCCTTGCAGCGAATGCACAAGCTGGCGCGTATTTGAGAGCTTGTACCCCACCGCCACCACTTGCAAACGGATCCACACTTGCCCTAGCGCAAGGATCAAACCAACAAGAGCAACCACCACATACCAGGTCCATGAAGCAGAACGGAGCATGAACTACGCTGCCTCCTTTGCTAATCGTTCGACTGCCCGTAACCGCGCACTACGTGCTCGTGGGTTCATGGTAGTCTCCTCCGCTGTCGGAACCTGCGGTTTCGGCGTCAGAATTCGGACTTTCGGGGACCATCCACACGCACATACAAGAACTTGGGGTGGACAGAGGCATGAGGCGGCCCACCGTCGGAACGCATCTTTGACCAAGCGGTCTTCTAATGAGTGATAAGATAAAATCACCAACCGTCCCCCAGGACGAAGGAGACAGTATCCGTCTCGAAGAAACGTCGCGAGATGGTCGAGTTCACGATTCACGGCGATACGCAGAGCTTGAAACGTTCGTGTCGCCGGATGTAGATGCGTCTGCGATGATCTCCGTACGACCTGCTCAATCGTCCGGACTAAAGCGGTCGTCGTCTGTAGTGGAGCGTGAGCCCGCATACGTACGATCGCTCGCGCCAATGGACCCGCAGCACGTTCCTCGCCAAGCTCACGTAAGATGTGTCGCAGTTCCTCCTCACTTTCCTCATTGACGACATCAGCGGCACTGCGCTCATCATGCTGATTCATCCGCATATCCAACGGCCCTGAACGGAGAAAACTAAATCCCCGTTCAGCATCTTCAATTTGTAACGAAGAGAAACCCAGATCGAGAAGGATGCCATCAACACCATCCCATCCAAGGGTAGCGAGTTGCTCCTGGGCCGAACTAAAGTTTGCATGCCGTACGTGCAAACGACCAGCAAAAAGCGCAAGGCGCGTTTCCGCCGCAGCCAGTGCCTGTTCATCTCTGTCTATTCCCAGTACCCTGGTATTGCCTGCACTAGCTTCTAGAAGAGCAGCTGTATGACCTCCGCCACCGAGGGTACCATCGAGAAAGCGTGTGCCGCTCTGCGGGCGCAAGTATGACAGGACTTCGGCTACCATTACCGGAAGGTGCCGAGGAGCCATTAGAGTTGCTGAGGTCATGATTGATGCAACTGCCATTCCCTTCACCACAAAAACGATTACGTCTTTCTCTGGAAATCCTTTGCTGGTTCGTGTACACTGCGCGCTACACGTTCAGGCCATTAAACAGGTTTGGGTTTTGCGAAAATTGCTGTTCTGATTCTGCATTGAAGCATCCCCACATCGCTTTGTCCCAGATGCGAAATTTTTTGAGAGCGGCGGCAAATGTAACATCCTTATCGAGTCCAGCGTATTCTCGCAGAAGCGGAGGCAACAAAATTCGCCCTTGTTTGTCGACCTGGCACTCTTGAGCATTAGCCAAATAAAAAGACTCGATCTTGAAGAAGGTTTCGTCAAAACGAGGTTTCTTTATTAGTTCCTGCTCTAAGTTTTCCCATTCTGCATACGGATAGACATCAAGGCAACGAAAAGAGTTAAGGATAAACTTTGTGACAATGAGGCGATCGTCTTGCAATCCAAACAGCGACTTGCGAAAAGTGGCGGGAATACTTACCCTCCCTTTTTCGTCTATCGTATGCTCGAAGCAACCTCGGAACACCGTTTATTTGCGCCTCCCCACTTTATCCCACTTTATCCCACGATAATAGTATCCTGTTTTTTTGCTGTCAAGCAAAAAGTGAAAGTAACGGGCATAGTTAAGGAGTAAAAAACCCTCGTTGACTGAACTTATTCGCCTCGATACATCATTTCTGTCTTTGCACAATGTTCCTCTAGTGAGGCCTGGACAGAAACATTGTCCGGGCCTTTTTTTGATACCACTGTTTTGGAGTTGACGTATGTTGAAACGTTATCTACTGACCCCTGGCCCGACCGCTGTCCCTCCGGAGGTTCTCCTCCGCATGTCGCAACCGCTTATTCACCACCGCACTCCCGAATTTGAAGCACTGTTTGCCCAGGTCCAAGAAAAGTTGCAGTGGCTCTTTCAAACCAAACAAGATGTCCTCATCTTGGCTGCCTCAGGTACTGGTGCCATGGAAGCAGCCGTTTCCAATACGTGTTCCCCTGGTGATACGGTCATTGTTATAAATGGCGGAAAATTTGGCGAACGGTGGCTCAAGATCAGCCAAGCCTTTGGCGTCAACGTGGTTGAGCTCAAAGTCGAATGGGGAAAAGCAGTCACCGTTGATGCCGTCGCACAAGCGCTCAAAGCGCATCCTGAAACGCGAGCGGTGCTTGTGCAGGCGAGTGAGACGTCCACGACTGTCCTACATCCGGTGGAAGCCATATCTCAACTTACTCGCGGTACCAACACGTTGTTAGTAGTCGACGGTATTACCTCTGTTGGTGCGACTGACACGCCAATGGATCGTTGGGGAATCGATATTCTCGTAACCGGTTCACAGAAAGCGCTAATGCTGCCCCCAGGACTTGCTTTCCTTGCTCTTAGTGACAGAGCGTGGAAACAGGTCGAAGCGACAAAACAGCCGCGGTACTACTTTGATCTTCGTCGTGAACACAAAGAACAACAGAAACACACGACAGCATATACTCCGGCGATTTCGTTAATTAACGGATTGCACGAAGTGTTACGTTTGATGCAAGAAGAAGGTTTAGAGCACATCTTTACACGCCATTCTCTGCTTGCTACGGCTTCCCGTGCGGCAGCGCAAGCGATGGGCCTGAAGCTCCTAGCTCCAGACGCCCCAAGTCCAGCCGCAACCGGAGTCTGGCTGCCGGACGGTGTTGATGGGTCACGCTTGCTGAAGTACATGCGCGATTGTATGGGCGTTGATATCGCCGGGGGACAAGACCATCTCAAAGGGAAGATCGTCCGCATCTCTCACATCGGCTATGCTGGTCCTTTCGATGTCATTACCGCGATTAGTACGTTAGAAATGGCGCTGCGTCGTTTCGGACAGAATATTGAACTGGGAAACGGAGTCCGTGGCGCCGAAGAAGTGTTGCTTGAAGGCTGGCCGCCAGTAGGATAATGCGCATGTCACATAAAGTGCTCATCTCAGATACCCTCTCCGAACAAGGATTAGAACGACTCCACACGTATACGGACCTCGAAATCGATCTTCGTCCGAAGTTACCGGCTGAAGAATTGCTTCGTATTATTCCGGCCTACCACGGGTTGATCATTCGCAGTGGCACTAAGGTCACCCAACCTGTCGTCGCCGCGGCGACGAACTTGCGGGTCATTGGTCGTGCAGGCATCGGCGTCGACAATGTCGACGTTGATGCCGCAACCAAGCAGGGGATTGTGGTAATGAATACCCCTGGTGGCAATAATGTAACTACGGCAGAGCATACCATCTCGCTGATGCTGGCAGTGGCGCGCAATATTCCGCAAGCCAATCTCTCACTCCGCGCCGGGCGCTGGGAGCGGGAAAAATTCACCGGAAGTGAAATCTGCAACAAAGTGCTAGGGGTTGTTGGTCTTGGCAATATCGGCGCGATTGTTGCAGACCGCGCGCTTGGTCTGAAAATGCGGGTGCTTGCTTTTGATCCATTTGTCTCAACGGAAACTGCCGCCAAGCTCGGGGTTGAGATCGCCACCCTGGATGAGATTTATGCCAATGCCGATTTCATCACTGTCCACACCCCCCTCACGAAGGACACGCGTGGCCTCATTGGCACAGAGGCCTTCGCCAAAATGAAAAAAGGCGTACGGATCGTGAACTGCGCACGTGGCGGCATCGTTGATGAAAACGCCCTCGTCGAAGCGATCAAGAGTGGGAAAGTAGCTGGCGCAGCGCTCGACGTCTTTGTCGATGAACCACCGCCAAAAGATCATCCGTTGCTCAAGCTCGACCAAGTGGTGGCGACGCCGCATCTGGGTGCGGCAACCGATGAAGCGCAAATTAATGTTGCCATCGCTATCGCGGATCAAGTCGGAAATTTTCTCAGCAACGGCGTCATCCAAAATGCGGTGAACTTTCCGTCGCTCACGGCAAAACAGCTCGTTATTCTTCAACCTTACCTAACGATCGGGGAGAAGCTGGGCAGCTTCCTTGCCCAACTCACTCCTGGGGCGCCCCAAGAAGTGCAGATCGAATACAGTGGGGACATTGTCGAGTATGATGTCGCTGCGGCTACGGCTGCCGTTCTCCGCGGGGTATTAAGTTCGGTCCTCGAATCACCAGTCAATTATGTGAACGCTCCGTTGATTGCACGCGAACGTGGCATTCGCGTCCTCGAATCACGCAGTAACCGCCCGAGTGACTTCCTCAATTCGGTGATTGTGAAAATGACCACGACAAAAGGAACCAGCACAGTCGAAGGCGCGGTGTTTAGCAATAAGGCTGTACGTCTTGTCCGTCTCAACGGGTTTCATCTTGAGGCAGTTCCTGAGGGCTATATTGTCGTTATCCATAACCACGATGTTCCCGGTGTCGTTGGGGCGATGGGAACCCTTTTGGGCAAACACAGCATTAATATCGCGAGTCTGGAACTGGGGCGAGAAAAGATCGGTGGCAAGGCCATTGCCCTGATCCACGTGGATGGCCAGGTTCCGGCAAAGGTTCTGGCCGAACTCCAGACGCTCGAACCGATCATTTCGGCACAGCAAATCCGCTTATAAAGATGAGGGGCGTATGAGTACCGTAGTCGTCATCGGGGTTCAGTGGGGAGACGAAGGAAAAGGCAAAGTTGTCGATCTCCTTGCACGCGAAGCAGACATCATTGTGCGATTTCAAGGCGGCAGCAACGCCGGGCATACACTCGTCGTCGGGGGCAAGAAAACCATTGTTCGCTTAATCCCCTCTGGGGTGCTTCATAGTGGCAAGGTGTGTGTAATTGGCAACGGTGTCGTGGTTGATCCAGAAACGTTGGTCGAGGAAATTGACACACTGCAACAACAAGGCTGTCTCACTGACTCATCGTTATTGAAAATTAGTGAGACTGCACACCTCATCATGCCGTATCACAAGACGATTGATATTGCCCGGGAACGGCTGCGTGGTGAAGAAAAAATTGGCAC
>JAYVFX010000844.1:0-4057 GCA_043772795.1 Deltaproteobacteria bacterium | reverse complement strand
GCCTTCTGCTCGCTGACAAAGACCACTTGATTATCAGGATTGATCAGATCGTAGCCATGACATCCGATAGTACGATACACTTTGCTCCGACGGTTGGCACGGACTTCTCCTCCTGCGGGGGCAACGCGAACCGCAGCGATCTGCATCGGGAGCAGAGGCGCTTTCTGTTTGGCCGGTGGAGTGAAAACCGCACCTCGATCTGTCACTTCTCGTGACATCACTCTCGGAGGCTTTGCTATTGCCACTCGGGTCTGTCGTGATGATGATTTCTGCCGCGCGACCGGAGCTGGCAAAATTTCCCCTGTAAATTGATACGCTTGTGAGTGTCGCAGATGCACGACGATATTGCGTGCATACATTCTTGCCAGATCAGGAACATGATTCATAACAAGAAGATTTTCGGCATTACGCGTTTCCGCCGCTTTCGTGAAATTGAACGAACCGGTAATGAGGGTCCTATCGTCGATCACCATCACTTTGTTATGCGCAATCGCATGTTGATCGTCGATCAGCGTCGTGATTCCCGCGTTGGTAAGGAATGTCGCCGCCGTGTACTTACCGGTTTGGTTAGACTTATCCAATACGGCGAGCACTTCGACTCCGCGTTTATGGGCAGCAACTAACGCTTCCGCGATCGGAGCGGAAGTAAAGCTATAGGCAAGCACCCATATGCGTTGCCGTGCCTCGTCAATCTCTCGGACGATTGCTTCGGTACCACCACCGTCAGGTGAGAAATAGACGGCCGTGTTCCTCGGTTCGAGCGCACGGCGCACAAGACCACAGCTCGTCAACAAACTTGCAATAGCGATCACTACCCATAGGCTGCCATAACCACGACTTCCTCTCCACCTCATCTCTCACCTCCTCATCCTTCCCAATCCACAATGACACTTCGCCGAGTTTCCCCTGCAAAACAAAGATAATGCGATGCAGCACGATTTTCATCCTAATACAAAATGGAGAGAGTCCAAAGACTGCCCGACAAACAAGTTAAAAGGCCGCATTCCCCCAGAGATTGCTTCGCTCCACTCGCAATGACACCTGACATCTCCACATGGACAGAGCACGAGCAGTTGACCACGCCCTACATTTCGGACTATGAACACCTGTCCGCCTTCTCTCACACTGTCAACACCAAAGGGGGTACCATATGGCAGAAGTTAGTAAAGAAAAACTCCTCAAGATGTATCGCACGATGCAGACCATTCGCCACTTCGAGGAACAGCTCCGTGATCTGTTCAAGGAAGGAAAAGTTCCAGGTTTTGTCCATGTCTCAATTGGTGAGGAAGCGTCGGCCACCGGCGTATGCGCCGCGCTGACCGATACCGACTACATTACCAGCACCCACCGTGGCCACGGCCACCTCCTTGCCAAAGGCGGCAAACTCAAACCGATGATGGCCGAACTCTTTGGTCGGAAGACTGGATACTGCAAAGGCAAAGGCGGCTCGATGCACATCGCCGACTTCAGCATCGGCATTCTCGGCGCGAACGGCATTGTCGGCGCGGGGCTCCCGATTGCCACTGGTGCCGCGCTCGCGGCGAAGATGAAAAAAAGTGGCCAGGTCGCGGTCTGCTTCTTTGGCGACGGTGCTTCCAACGAAGGCACGTTCCATGAGTCCCTCAACCTCGCCTCGGCCTGGAAACTCCCGGTCGTCTATGTATGCGAGAACAACCTCTACGGTGAGTTCACCGCCGGGAAAGATGTCACCTCAGTCAAAGACATCGCTGACCGTGCACGCGGTCATGACATGCCGGGGATTATCATTAACGGCAACGATGTGGTTGAGGTCTATGAAACCACCACAGAAGCCGTTGCCCGTGCGCGTCGTGGGGAAGGGCCGACCCTGATTGAATGTAAAACCTACCGGTGGGAAGGACACGTGGTTGGGGAAGAAGGCTTTCTCGGCAAGAAATCCTACCGTCCAGCAGAGGAGATCGCCGAATGGAAAAAACGCTGCCCACTCCTCTCGTTCGAGAATCGTTATACCGCCAACGGGATGTTCAACAAAGCCGACTTGGACGCGATCAAAGTCGAAGTAAAACGTGAGGTCGACGAGGCAGTTCAATTCGCAATCGATAGCCCATTACCAGCTCCAGAAGAGGCGCTGGAGGATATGTTCTCAGTCGCGTGAGACGTAGCGCCTCGCTGATGGCCCGTTCGCTGCGCTCACGCTATGGCACATAGCTCTGACAATAAGCCATAAGCGATAAAGCGACCGTAGGAAGCAGGCCATAAGCTATCTGCTATAGAGCGAACGCAGTAAGCGAGCTATACGCCCAAAAGGAGAAAAACCATGGCTGAAATTTCGTACATCCGAGCGATCAACGAAGCATTACGAGAAGAGTTACGCCTTGATCCGCTCACATTTGTGATGGGATTGGACGTGTGGGTTGGCGCCTTCGGCGCTACGGGCGGATTGATAGATGAGTTCGGAGCCGAACGTATTCGGAATACGCCCATTTCTGAAGCAGGCTATGCGGGAGCCGGTGTTGGCGCAGCAATGGCTGGGATGCGGCCCATCGTAGAAATCGAGTTCGCCAGCTTCTTCTACTGCTGCTGGGATCAGGTGTGTAATCAAGCGGCGAAGTTGCGATATATGTCTGGCGGGCAAGCGAATATCCCCATCACCTTCCGTGCGGCGTATGGCGCGACCGGACAAGCGGCAGCCCAGCATTCCGAGACGGTCTATGCGCAGTTCATGAGCGTACCGGGGCTGAAGATCGTCGCTCCATCGGACCCCTCCGACATGAAAGGCTTGTTAAAAAGCGCCATCCGCGACAACAACCCAGTGCTCGTCTTCGAACACATGGGGCTCGGTCGTTTACGAGGCACAGTCCCTGACGGAGATCACCTTGTTCCGATCGGCAAAGGTGCCGTGAAACGTGAAGGAAAAGATATCACCATCGTGGCGATTGGGCTCATGGTGTCGAAAGCACTCGCCGCCGCCAAAGTATTAGAGCAAGAAGGGATCTCCGTCGAAGTGGTTGATCCACGCTCACTCGTGCCTCTCGACGAAGAGATCATTCTCAATTCGGTGGGAAAGACACATAAAGTGCTGATCGTTGACGAAGGCCACCTGCGCGGCGGTGCCGCGGCAGAAATTGCGGCGGTGATCGCGGATAAAGGGTTTGACTTGCTCGACGGTCCAGTCAAACGACTGACGACGCTGGACGTTCCTATCCCTTTCAGCCCGCCGATGGAGAAGTTCGTGCTGCCCAACGAGACAAAGATCATAGCGGCAGTGAAAGAGTTGATCGGCTAGGCGGAATTGAGCGATTGAGTCATTGTCTGAACAAAACAATGACTCAATGACCCGATGGCCCGATGATCCAATAATCTTTCAACTTGCCCGTATCACGGAGAGGAAGGAAAACGCTGTGGCGGTAGAAGTGACGATGCCGAAGTTCGGTCTGACCATGACCGAAGGAACGATCCAGAAATGGTTTAAGCACGAAGGCGATGCGATCAAAGCCGGGGAATCGCTCTTTGAGGTAGAGACGGAGAAAGTGCTCTATGATGTTGAGTGTCGCGGAACAGGAACAGTAGCCAGATTGCTCTATCCGCTTGAGGCAGTGGTCGAAGTGGGATTGCCAGTTGCGATCATCGCCGAAGCCGGAGAGAACGTCGCTGAGATTGCAGCCAAATATAGGAGTGGCGCACCGTCAGCACCAGTTGCTACGGCACCAGCAGGAGCAGGTGCAAGCGCGGCACTAGCCGTACCATCAGCCAGTAGTCGGCGCGAAGGGGCACCCGTCACCCCAGCCGCACGGAAACTGGCAGAAGAGCATAAAGTTGATCTCGCCCCAATCGTCGGCACTGGCCCCGGCGGGCGCGTCACCCGTGAAGACGTGCAAAAGGCCATCGACGACCGCGCGAAAGCACCAGCCGCTGTACCGTCAGCCCCACCAGCACCAGCCGCTGCTCCCGCTCTCGCCGGGCAAAGCATTCCCCTGCGTGGTATGCGCAAGGTCATCGCTGAGCGCATGCACAAGAGCTTACAAGGCAGTGCGCAGCTCACGATCACCACTGAAGTCGATGTCACGCAACTCATTGA